>JAKIUH010000504.1 GCA_021647685.1 Bacteroidales bacterium | reverse complement strand
TCCTAGATTTAAAACTCCTTTTAAATCAACACTTAAGGTCATTAATATTAAAGATGCCGGCAATAAAAACCTACTTGCTATATAATATAAATTTGACTTTTGTACTATTTCTTTTCCATGTTCAATTATTGTCCATTCATTAGCAATAACTCCTGTTGAAGTCAAAACTGCCGGCAATACATAAGCCAACAAAAGAGCCGGAACTATATTATAAAACTTTTGCCAGAAACCACTCTTTAAACTATTTGTATAAAAAATTAATGCTAAAAGCCCCATTAAAATACCAAAAACAATAATATCATTTGTGAAAATTGGAATTTTATCATTCATATTTGTGATTTATTTATATTTTTAGATTCGTCAAATATAAATAAAACAATTTAATTCAGTCAGGAATAAAAGTTGTTCTATTGTAAATTTGCAGACTATGTTTGTAACAATAACTCAAAAACTTGTCTGCTCATCAGCGGATATATATCAAAACGCTCATAATACAGAAAAAACTATGCGAATTTAGTATTATGTTAAGGAGAGTGTTTACTCCTACTACCTTCGGAAGTTTTTTTAATTTATGAATAATTCGGGTTTAATCTACCTGAGAACAAATAAGTTTTTGAATTTGCAATCAAGAAAGTTTTCAAACTTAAAGCATTTTAAAATGAAAGAAATAAATAGTAACAAATTTAATAATGTCAAGCAGAAAACACTAATCTATGCCATTATCATTGACTTAATTGGTATGCTCAGTTATTTAATGCCGGCAGCCGGAGAAATTATAGATTTTATTTGGGCGCCAATTTCAGGTTTCTTAATTTTTTTATTATTTCGTAATAAACTGGGAATAATAGGCGGAGCTGCCGGATTTATTGAAGAACTGATGCCCCAAACCGATATTATCCCCACTGCCACAATTTTATGGTTTATCAAATTTGTAATCAAAAAAAAACAAACCAGCAAAAAAATTGGATAAAGTCAATCTCATTTTTTCACATAAATCCTATCCAATTTTCTTTTATATTTTTCTTTAACAAAACGCCTTTTTAGTTTTAATGTTGGCGATAATTCACCATTATCAGGAGTCCATTCCTCGCAAACCAATTCAAATTTCTTAATTTGTTCTGTTTTACCCAAACGTTTATTGTAAAAATCTACTTCCTCCTGATAGCGTGCAATAACTTGTGGATTTTCAATTAAATCCTCATTATCCCTAAACTTAATCTTCTTTTTATGACACCAATCATGCAAAAACTCAAAATGCGGCGAAATCAAAGCTGCCGTAAACTTCTCATTAGCACCTACCACCATTAATTGCTCAATAAACAGCGATTCCTTAAAAATATTTTCAACCACCTGCGGTGCAACATATTTTCCGGTTGATAGTTTAAAAATTTCTTTTTTACGGTCAGTAATCTTTAAATTATTTCCAATCATTTCACCAATGTCCCCTGTATGAAACCAACCTTCTTCATCAATAGCTTCACGAGTGCGCTCTTCATCTTTAAAATAGCCCAGCATCAAATTAGGACCTTTAAACAAAATCTCCCCGTCTTCGGCAATTTTAATTTCCTGTTCATCGCCCAATTTTGGTCCAACGGTACCAAACATTAATTCAGGATATTTAAAACGATTAACTGCAATTACAGGAGCAGTTTCTGTTAAACCGTATCCCTCATGTACCGGTATTCCCGCAGCCCAAAAAATACGAGCCAAACGCGGTTGTAAAGCAGCACCTCCGGCAATAATTAAACGAACATTTCCGCCCAAAGCTTCACGCCACTTTTTAAAAATCAACATATTAGCAAGCTTTAACTTTGCAAGATATGCCAAACTGTTTCCATGGTCTTTATATTGCAAACCCAAATCAACCGCCCAAAAAAACAAATTCTTTTTAGCCCCTTCCAAATCTTTACCAATACCGATGATTTTATCATAAATTCGTTCCAGCAAACGCGGGACGGTTATAAAAGCTTGCGGTTTAATTTCTTTAATATTTTCTGATATTTTTTCAATACTTTCCGCATAATAAATGCCCAAACCTCTGTATTGCCAAACATAGCCACCTATCCGTTCTAAAACATGACATAAAGGTAAAAAACTCAATGCCTTATGATTGCTATTCACATTTAAAAAGGAATCAATCCGGTGTACCTGATACATAAAGTTCCAATGCGAAAGCATGACACCTTTAGGTAAACCTGTTGTTCCAGAGGTATAAATAATGGTAGCCA
>JAKIUH010000103.1 GCA_021647685.1 Bacteroidales bacterium | reverse complement strand
CGGTAACATACTTTATTTACACTTTCCGGAGTCCATACTTTAATATCATCATAAGAGCGTGTTTTATCGGTTTGTTCCACTGAAGATTTCTTTTTGGTATGTAAACGTCCGAGTAAATCAATGGCTTTGGTCATCGTCCACGGTCCAACTTTGTTATAATCTTGGGTAATGATGTTCCGCAAACGGTCTCTGAATTTCATCCGCTCTTGCGGAAAATAAGAGTTGAGTTTTTTAATTTTTTGACCGGGTGAAATATCATCAAATAAAGGAATAAGCAATTGCTTAATATCCTGACTAATAAAATTATCAATAATTTCAATGGCAAATATTGTATTTTTACCGATAATATTCTTTTTAATTAGATTTACAATACGCGGTTCATACAAAAAGCTGAGTAATTTAAATAGGTTTTCAAAATTAAATTCGCGCTCTAAATCCAAAGCCTGAACAATTTTTAAGGTATTTCTTTCAGTTTCAATATCGAGAGTGCTTGCATAAACCCAAAGAATATTATCAATCACGTTTTCCAATTTTTTCTTTACCAGGATTTGTTCTTTTTCATCGGCTTGATATTTACAAAAATACAATCCTGAAATCACCTCTTGTTGAACACTTCTATCAGGATAATCCAGATATTTTACCAAAATTGATTTAGCTTTGTTTGAACCGTTTTTTGCCATTATTTCAATAATCCGAAACAAAACTTTTGGTTCATAATCTCTTTTGAAAAATATTTCCAAATCGTCCAGTACTTTATCGCCAACTTCAAGCAATGCTTCGCCTGCCACATGATAATATTCTTCTGATTTTACAAGTTCAATTAATCTTCGAACCAAGCGTGGCGATTTACTTTTACTTGCCAAATTAATTGCTGCACTTTTTATAATCCGGTCATTATCATTGAGTAAACGGGAAATTAATTTGTCATTATAGGGAATTAAACCCTTAACTAATAGTTTTTCAATGAGTAATTTATCGCCAAATGTCCAAGATTCAATTAAATCATTAACTTCTTTTTGATCAACTTCTTTCAAATTGCTAAAATCCAAAATATTTTTTGCCTTAAATGCCAAATTTCTTATTTCTTCGGATTTATCAGTAATATATATTTTTTTTACCGTGTGTAATATGCGTGTTCGCCACGAAGCATCAATTTTACTTAATATAGCACGTTTAATGGTGGTGTTACGCATATTCATAAGGCTGGCAGCATAAGGTTCCATTACGCGCGGATTGGTTTCAGAGAGTAATGTTACACTCATCTGCACCACTTTTTCATTAAATTTTTTGAATTTCTTGGTTAAAAATTCACTTCCGTAAAAATGACGTGCCGAATCACGTTTCTTTTTTCGACTAATATCAATTAATATTTGGCGTAATTTTGCCTTATATGATAAATATAAACGGCGGGCAACAAATACCCAAAAAATAAGTATTGGCAATATTAGTATCGGGTAATATTCCAAACGATAACCATCAGGGGTTTTCAAAATCAAATTAGAAAGGAAAAGAATTAAACCGGCTACTGCAATTGAAATTTGCATTACCACACCAACTTTTGCTTGAACAGCCATTTTTTGTCCACTCGGCAAAGGCTGATACAAGATGTTAAAAGCGGGGTCGTCCAGCCCGCGCCGTAAAATCCGTTCCATTGATTTATTTAAAGTCATCAAAGCCAAAAAAGCAATGGTAGCAACTCCGTAGATTAATCCTACCCCAAGCGAAATTGCAACAATTAAAGTAATACTCACCGGTAAAATGGTTAAACCTAATTTAACACCATACTTGCTTAAAAGCTGACTTGAAAAATAAGAAATTGCCAACTCACCAATTTTTAATCCGCCATAAACCAGTGCCAGATATTTGGAAATTTGAGCTTCTTGAGTAAACCGTACTTTTACAGATGAAAGAAAACCAAAGTCCACTACGTAAATGGCTATCATTGAAAAAATGGCAGATAAAAATATTAATCGGAAATATTTGTCTTTTATCAGCTCTGAAAATTTTGTATTTGAATCACTTAGCTTTTTTACAACCTCTTTTTGTGATGAAACATTAAGCGTTTTATACAAAAACAACAAAATGAATACCGCAGCAATTAAGCCCAAATTACCAATATAGAGCAAATCATACGAATGGCTAAGGTAGGGCATTAATATAGGTATGGCAAGATATCCTAATATGGAAGCAATCACCCCTCCCATATTCATTAAACCATACATTCTTTTTACCTGAATAAGGTTCAAAAACTGCAAAGCCAAACCGCCGGAAACAATTCCAACCAACGAAATAAATGGCCAAGCCCAGATAAAAACAAAAAAACTTAAATATTTTTCATCAATATAATGTAGGGAGAAACGCGAGAGTAATGTTATAATAAACATGAACACCACGGCTCCGAGAAAGAGTATTTTATTATTAACTTTTTTTTGGATGTATGAATAAAAAGTAGAAATCATATAACCGGCAATACCGGCTACTACATAAGCTAAGGGTAATTGTTCACTACCATAGTTTTTTATAAAAACCGAGTTGGCTGGCACAAAGTAAAAGGCAATAAAAAGCCCCAGAAAAAACGAATGAAAAAACAACAATGTGAATTTCAGACCTTCTTCCTGTCTTAAATCAAACCACTTTATGAACAATTTACTTAGACCCATCCTAAAAAGTTACAAATTTAATAAGAAATAATTTTAAAATTTTAATAAAATATTTTAAACTTTAATAAAATCTTTAACAAATAATATTTTTTCACGTTTACGTTTGTATGCTCCTACTGAAAATACAATTATAATACTTACTATCAAGCTAATAATAGCAATAACTACAATAAAGCGGTTACTGTCTGTCAGGTTAAGATGAAAGCCGGTACTTATTGACTCCACAACACTAATGGCACCCAGAACCATTGTAATCCATGTGATAATTCCCAACATAATATTACTCAACCAGCCATTGGTTTTTCCTTTACCCATTAACACCGGATCGTTAATTACAAAAATTAAAAACACACTGATAAAAGGTAAAATTAATCCATTTAGTGCTTGTGCCAAAATAATAGCAGGAATAGGTTCAACTTGAGCATATCCAAAACCCAAACCAATGATTAAAACGCCCATATATACCATTTTATAGTACACCCCTTGAGTTTTCCATTTAGTTACTGATTTTTCTTCAAAAAAACTCTTAGCTGTTATGGATGAAACCAAAGGGGCTGTAATTGATGAAGAAAAACCTGCTGCAAACATTCCAAACCCAAATACGAATACTGCATAAGTACCTATTTTTTCAGAAAGAGCAGAAACTAAAGCATCATAAGTAAACTCACCTTCAATAACCGTTCCTACAGTCATAATTGCCATAGAAATCAAGCCACCCAAAATTATGGCAACAGTTAAGCCAAAACGCATTTCACTAATTTTCTGACTTTTATCCAGAACTCCTGAGCCAAGAAATAAATCGTAGGGTACTACTGTGGTTCCTATAATTCCTAAAATAAGCAATCCGGCTCCCGAACTTTGTGGCACAGTAGGGATAAAAATGCCCTTAAAAATATCCGAAATTGAAGGTTTTACTAAAACAGCAGTTGTAATAAATGCTATTCCCATTAAGAAAACAACTCCGCCCATCACTTTTGCAATGGTTTGAACTGATTTTAAACTCAAAGCAATAAATGCTAAAATTCCTATCAGTGTTACCAAAATATATTGTGGAACGTCAAAAATCAATCCCAAGCCCGCCATTGAACCTAAGATATTACCGGTTTCATAAGCTGCCGAGCCTAAAACAATAGCTCCTATTACCAACATTAAAACCAAACCTTTGGCAGAACGATTTTCAAATTGTTTAGCAATCGCTTTTGCCAAATTCATGCCTGAATGTATCGTTACGCGAGCACTGGCTTCTTGCAATAAAATACATGCAATTGTAGAAAATGCTAATGCCCACATCAAATCAAAATGAAAATACGCACCTGCTTTAGTAGCAGTAGTAACCGTGCCCGGTCCAATAAAAGCAGCGGAAATTACCGACCAAAACAATACATTTAATATGCGCGATTTAATAGATGACATTCAAACAATTCATTTGTTCTTTAAAATATTATTCATATGCATTGAAACCTCTTTTTTACGACGATATTTACTAATATAATACAATACCGCAATACTGATAAAAAAACTGATTACCCCGACAATTAGCACTAAAAAGTCCGGCTGATTAATTGCAACATTAATTGCCTTGGCAATTGCTCTTACAATACTTATAATACCCATAACCATGGTTACCCACATAACAATTGCCATTAAGATATTTGATAGCCAGCCGTTGGTATTGCTTTTGCCCATCAATTCGGGGTCATTAATCACATAAATCAAGAAAATACTTATAAATGGTAAAATCAAACCATTAAAAGCCTGTGCCAAAATAATTGCAGGTATGGGTTTAATTTCCATCAAACCAAAAAACAAACCGACAAGCAACACACCGGTATATACTAAACGGAAGTAGATTCCTTGAGTTTTCCAACGTTTTTTTGATTTTTCTTCAAAAAGGCTTTGGGCAGTTAATGCAGAAGCCAAAGGTGCCGTAATAGCCGATGAAAAACCTGCGGCAAACATTCCAAATCCGAAAATATATACGGCATAACTTCCAACACGGTAGGTTAATGCCTGTGCCAATGTTTCGTAGGTAAATTCTGTCTCAATTACAGTTCCCACAGTCATAATAGCCATAGAAATAATTCCTCCTAAAACAACTGCTACTGATAATCCGAAACGCAATTCACTAATTGCCTGTTTTTTATTTAAAACTCCTGAACCAAGAAACAAATCGTAAGGTACAACTGTGGTTCCAATCAAACCGAGAATTAATAATCCTGCGCCTTCGGTTTCGGGAATAGTTGGAATAAAACTGCCTTTTAATATTTCTCCTATTGGTGGTTTTAACTGAATGGCAGTAGTAAAAAATGCAAGTCCCATAAAAAAAACAATTCCTCCCATAAAACGAGCAATTCCTTGCATTGAACGAAAGTTAAGAGCAGCAAAAGCTAAAATCCCGATTAGGGCAACCAGTATTTTTTGTGGAATATCAAAAACCAGTGATAGTCCGGCAATGGAACCTAAGATATTTCCTGTCTCATAAGCTGCTGAGCCCAAAATAATTGCACCTATAACAAGTAAAAGTATTAATGTTTTGGATGATTTTCCTTCAAATTGCTTAGCAATGGCTTGGCCAAGATTCATACCCGAATTAATGGTTATTCGTGCACTTGCTTCTTGCAGTAGTAAACAAGCAAAAGTTGAAAAAACCAATGCCCATAGTAAATCAAAACCAAAATTAGCCCCCGCTTTGGTAGCAGTGGTAACAGTACCGGGACCAATAAAGGCTGCCGAAACAACTGACCAAAACAACACGTTTAATAAGCGGGATTTCAGGTTCTTCATTAACAAATATGCTTAATGCGAAAAATATCGCAGAATTAATAAGTAG
Source organism: Bacteroidales bacterium (assembly GCA_021647685.1). GTDB lineage: Bacteria > Bacteroidota > Bacteroidia > Bacteroidales > NBLH01 > NBLH01. The sequence goes on along the minus strand of JAKIUH010000103.1, from coordinate 5,829 downwards.
TTAAATAATCTGTCAAATATTTGATAATATCATTATCTGTTAAACTACGGTCTCTTTCACCTACTAAAAATTTCTCCAATGCTTCTATGGGCTTTTTACGATTAATCCAATCACCACATTGAATTTTAACAGGTGTATTTCTTCTTCGATAAAACAAAGCAAAAGATTTATTTTCATCCGAAAAATTAATATCATTGCCTGCCGAATAAGGCCAATAAGGTATTATATCTAAATCATAACCTGCCGGAAACTCTCCTGAAGTACTTTCCAGATGATCTATTCGCAGCAGACAATAAAAATTTACCAAATACAATTCACCAATCGTATAGGCATTTTTATCGCTAAAATCTATATAAGCACTGCCAATTTCCGATTTCATTAATTTTCCTTGTGTATAACCCATTCCCTGAAACTGACTGCCTTCCATATAAAAATCAAGTCTTCCGCCTTTACGTAAGGTTCCAAACACAAACAAAGGTATATTTGGTTTATGCAAGTTATTGAGCATATTGTTTTTGTTTATTATATTGTTAATTTTAACTATAATACCTAACAAGAAGTAAGCCAAAAATAGCTGATTATAAGAATAAAAAAACAAGTATAATCATTGAATATGCTGATTTGTTTTTGTTAATTTGCAGTATATCAAAAAATTAAACAATAACTAAACCCAAGATGGATATGAATAACAGAGTTTTAAGAAAATTTGGTTTTAAAAAAGACCAAAACGGAATAATTAATCGATATATTAGGGAAAAACCGTATTGGGATACTCATTTATTTAATACCAAAAAGTTTATTATTGATTCAACAAGAAACAAAACCAAAAATACCTGTGTTGTTTTAGGAAGCGGTTGGCTGCTGGATGTTCCTATTGAAGATTTAAGTACAATTTTCAATACTGTGTATTTAGTTGATATTGTTCATCCACGACAAATTAAGCATAAGTACAGAAAAATAGAAAATATTAAATTTATACAGGCTGATATTTCAGGCTACATCAAACCGGTTTATGATTTTATGAAAATTGCTATCAAAAAATCATTAGATATTACCAATATATCACAAAAAATTTCACCCGAATTAAATGAAATTACAGCAAATGCATCAATGGTTGTTTCTGTAAATATTTTGAATCAATTAGATATTTTAATTTGCGATTATATTGAAAGATTTAGTGTTTTTACAACTGAACAAGTTAAAGTTTTTCGTAAAATTATTCAACAAAAACATATTGATTTACTGCCGGAGAATAAATCCTGCATTATAACTGATTATGAAGAAATTAACACAGATGATAATGGTTCTGTAATCCAAAGCAGACCTTTGGTTTATATAGAGCTGCCTTTAAACAAGTATGTAAAAAAATGGGTTTGGAACTTTGACACACACAAGACTTATCACAGCAAATTTAATACTGACTTTAAAGTAATGGCATGGAACAAATAAGATTCGCTGTGTTTTAAAAACACAGCGAGTCTTTTGTATGAAGCAGGTAGTTTAGTATTTATAAAATTCTCTAAACGATTTCATCACCCAGTAATGATCATCAACACCGGCTAATTCTCTAATTGCATGCATAGCCAACATCGGGTTACCAATATCTACCGAACGCAAATCCAATTGTCCTGCCGATATGCTTCCTAAGGTTGAGCCTCCCTTTATATCTGAATGATTTACATATTTTTGTACGGGAATATTGGCATTACGGCAAATCATTTCATACACTGCACTTGAATCACTATCGGTAGTGTATTTTTGATTTGCGTTTATTTTTATAACCGGACCTCCATTAATAACCGGCTGATTTACAGGGTCATATTTTTCTTGATAATTTGGATGCAGGGCATGAGCCATATCTGCACTAATTAAAAATGAATTTGCCACTGCACGATAAAAAGACTCAATATCGTTTTTAAATTGAAATACAATACGTTGTAGAACACTGCGCAAAAATGGCGAACCGGCACCCTGTTTGGATAAACTTCCTACTTCTTCATTATCAAAACAAACCATTACTTGTGTAGCTTCTGTGGGTTGACTGTCAAGCATAGCTTGAATGCCGGCATGGACCATTGCTAAATCATCTAACTGCCCCGAAGTAATAAACTCATTATTTAAGCCAATTAACATTCCTTTACCGTAATTGGTAAAATTCAAATCAAAATCTAAAATATCGTCTTCCTGAACATTTAATTCCGAAGCAATTAACCGGATTAGTAAATTATTTTTTTCTAACTTCTCTTTCACCATAGCCAAAAGCGGCAACATCATTTTTTGATTCTCTATTTTCAATCCATTATTAACTTCTCTGTTAAGATGAATTGCTAAACTGGGAATTATTGCAATGGGTTTCTTAATATACAGAAATTTAGAAATCGGTTTTAATGGATTATCACTTTTGAGACTAACCCTGCCTGCAAGCGAAAGAGGACGGTCAAACCATGAAGAAAGAATTGCCCCGCCATATACTTCAGTGTTTATTTTTAAATACTTATCCTTTACCAATATTTCCGGTATAGGTTTTACTTTTATGGTAGGAGAATCAGTATGGGCAGCAATCAATCGAAAACCATGCTCTTCAATTTTTCCTGTTCCCGTAACAAAAGCAATGATTGCCGAATCATTTTTTGAAATAAAATATTTTGCAGCACGACGCAAATCCCAATGCTCTTCAGAGCGTAGTTCTTTATAACCTCTGCGCAATAAAGCAGCTTTTATATTGCGAACAACATGAAATGGACTTGGACTTGCATCAATAAAATCTATCAAGTCATCTGCTAATTTGTATTTTTCTTCTGTCATATTTATTGGTGTTTGTTTTATCTTAATTAATAAGGTTAAAAATAGATAAATTTATTGATATCATAAAGTTTTTTTTATGAAAATATAGCCTTATATGAGCAAACTATATCAATATAAAGAATAATAATCGCCTTATTTAGATTAAATCCAAATATTAATTTTTTTTTAATTATTTTTGTAGAAAACCAAATCTTAAGAAATATGAATTATCCAAAGAAAGTTAAAATTGGCGATATTACGGTTCGTGATGGATATCAGCACGAAGAAATATTTATCCCTACCGATGCAAAAGTGTGGATGGCAGAACAACTTATCCTTGCCGGATTTAAAAACATTGAAGTAACCAACTTTGGAAATCCGCGCGGAATGCCACAGTTTAAAGATGCCGATGAAGTAATGAAACGCTTGCGTTCAAGCAAATTAATTGCCGATTTAATTGATGACGTAACCATTACGGCAGTAACCATTCGTGAAAGAGCTATTGAAAGGGCAATTCAAGCCAAAAAAGAAGGTTGGGGACCGGACAGAATTTTGTTGATGGTATCAACCAGCGAATCACATCACCGTAAAAATTCCGGTTTATCATTGGATGAGTATTGGAAAATGAGCGAAGAATACATCAAAAAAGCAAATGATGCCGGAATAAAAGTAAATGGAACAGTTAGCACTATTTGGGGCTGCCCGATTGAGGGACCTACGGATATGAAAAAAGCCGTTGAGTTTACTAAACGTTGGTTAGACATAGGTGCAAGCGATGTAGAACATGCAGACCACGACGGCTCTGCATCACCGGATAGGGTTTATCAATATTATTCTATGATTTTAAATGAAATACCTGATACTTCAAAACACATCGTTCATTTTCACACTACTCGTGGCTGGGGTTTGGCAAATGTTTTAGCTGCCCTTCAAGCAGGAATGACTCATTTTGAGTCGGCACTTGGAGGTATTGGAGGACAGCCTGCTAATTTTGTTAGTGGCGTACCTGTTCGGGGTACGGGAGCATATTATTATGCAGATCCAAATCTAGCAGGATTAGTTTCAACTGAAGATATGATCGTAATGATGGATGAAATGGGAATTGATTTAGATGGAATTAATGTGGATAAAGTTTTGGAGCTGGGTAAAATGAATGAAAAAATTGTTGGAAGACGATTGAGGTCTGAGGCAATAAAATCAGGAAGGATTCCTAAATCATTAACAGGGAGATAATTTTTAAAAGCCGGACATTAGATAGCTGAAAAGTTAATACTTCCTATCTAATGTCCAATTAATGACTAATCAAGCAGTTCTGCTATTTTCTTTCTTAACTCATCACCGCGTAAATTTTTGGCAATAATGACACCTTCTTTATCTAAAAGTACCGTATGAGGAATAGCACTAACAGCATATAGTTTTCCTGCAGCACTGTTCCAACCTTTTAAATCAGAAACTTGTGGCCATGTTAAACCATCTTTTTTAATCGCTTTTACCCATGCATCACGTGTATCATCAAACGAAACACCCAGAATTTCAAATCCTTTATCTTTATAATCAGCATATAATTTAACATTATTTGGGTTTTCAACACGACAAGGACGACACCAAGCAGCCCAAAAATCAATCAACAAGTATTTTCCTTGAAATTGCGATAATGAAATCGGATTACCCGTTGTATCGTTTAATGTAAAATCAGGAGCTTTTTTCCCTACTGCAACACTGTATAAAGTTTTAATTCGTTTATCTAAAATTTGGTAGTAAGGTGATTTTGCAAGTGAAGTATCGATTAATTTGAACAAAGAATCCAATTCATTTACTTCTAAAGAATAGGAAAGTTCTCTGTATAGAATATAAGGTACGGCTACCGATTTATTATTTGTACTGATATAATTTTTAGTAAAAGCAATTTTTTCATCATTTATAGCATAATAAGAAGAGTCAATCTGCTCTAACAGTTCTTTATTACCTTCTTTTTGTGCTGCCATATATTGCTTATATAAATCTTCGATTTTATCATTATAGGGTTTTACCTCATCATTGTAGGCTTGCATTGCATCTTGTGCATTTGAGCCGGTAATTTTTACATTAGCTAAATCGTCCATTTTTCCATTTACGGCAATCGTTGAATTATCCATAAATATAGGTAAAGTAAAACGAATTTTTTCGTTCAATAAATAATATACTTCCGGTTGTTCAACTTTTCCGTGTAATTGAAACTTACCTTCGGTAACTTTTGATGAATCAACAGTTACCCACTGACCTTCTGCACGCTTTTTTAAAAAAATGATGCTGTCTTGATAACCTGTAATTGTTCCGTCAATAGTAAAGCCTGTTTGTTTTTCAGAATTTGTGTTGCAAGACCAGATAAAACTTGCAAGCACCATAATAAATAATGTCTTTTTCATTTTGTTGATTTTTAATTGGTTTGTATAATTCCTTTTTCAATAAAGCACAAAGTTATTCTTTCCGTTCAAAAATACAAATTGAATATTTAGAATAATTCATAAATCTGCAACTAACTTTTTCTGCAAAGCCCAAAAGAACATCAATATCGAGAATGCTCATTTTTTGATACGCAGCCTAACTATGCTATGTTTGCGTATTTCAAAACAGTGTACTTTAATACTAATGCACATTTTACACACCTGTTTATATTTTTTATAAGGTGTTCGTGAGGTGCTGCGTAGTTGACTTTTTGCTACGAACATAGTTACAGATTTAGAGGTAGTGTTTGAGTAGATATTTGCAAGTTTTGTATTGATTTGTGGATTTAAGGTAAAATTTGATGATTTCAAAACAAAGGTTCGTTAAATTTTTGTGTATGGCTGATAGCTAAGCACTTGCAAGACAGCTTATTTTTTTTCAAATTGTTTATTCTCAAGACGTTGCCAAGTGCAAGCACGTTGTCAAGTCAAAATGTGCCGAACTATTGCTAAATAAACACTATTTAAAAATTCGACAGAATACTCTCTTAACTCATCAATTAGCAATAAATAGCAGACTGCAAAAACCGGCTCAAACAAAATAGGAGCTTAATTTATTTAT
>JAKIUH010000503.1 GCA_021647685.1 Bacteroidales bacterium | reverse complement strand
AGTACTAAATCTTTTCCTATTTTATAAGTATCAGATTCGTAATAAATTTTATCAAAATCTACACCTAATTTTTTATAGGTTACGTCAAAACCTTCATACACCCAATTGTTCATTTTTTTCCATAGGGCAACTACTTGTTCATCACCTGCTTCCCACTTACGAAGCATTTCACGGGCTTCTGAAATCAAAGGGGCGTTCTGCTCAGCTTCTTCTTTTGTTTTTCCTTCTAAAATTAATTGTTGAATCTGCTTTTTATACTCTTGGTCAAATTTTACATAGTATTTCCCTACTAAAAAATCACCTTTCATTTGGCTTGACTCAGGCGTTTCACCCTTGCCCCATTTTTGCCATGCCAACATTGATTTGCAAATATGTATTCCCCGGTCGTTTACAATATTGGTTTTAATCACTTTATTGCTATTGGCTTCCATTATTTTTGATATGGAGTAACCCAGTAAGTTATTACGTATATGACCTAAATGTAATGGTTTATTAGTGTTTGGCGATGAATATTCTACCAATACGGTTGGGGAGTTTTCGTCAGGTAATTTTATGCCAAAATGTTTATCTTTTTGGGCTTTTTTAAATTTATTCAGCCAAAAATTTTGACTTAATTCCAAATTTAAAAAACCTTTGATTACGTTAAAGGCTTTAATTTCGTTAATATTTTTTGTAAGATAGTTTCCTAAGTCTTCTCCGGTTTGTTCAGGCGATTTTTTGCTATATCTTAATAGCGGAAAAGTAACTATTGTATAATCACCACTAAAATCTTTACGAGTATTTTGAATTTGAATTAAATTTTCTCCAATTTCTTGACTATAAAGTTGAGTAAGTCCTTCAAGGATTTTTTCTTTAAGATATGCGGTAAAGTCCATTTTTATATTATTTATTTAAACAGAATGCAAAAATATAAACAATCCTTTAATTTAACTTATAAATAAGGCAAAATAAGGCATAAAAAAAGTGCTGCCCTTCTCAGGGCAGCACCGTAACCTTAACCTAAAACTAACTAATCAATTAACTTAAGCTATGAAAACTCAGTCGATACAAAAGTACGGCAAGCTTTTTAATTGTGAAAGTTTTTTTATAATATTGTACAACATGTTAAAAAAACTTAAAAATCTTGTATCGAATAGTATTTTTATTTAAAGCAGTTTTAATTATCTTGCATAGCAAAATATAAGAATGGAAAAACCTGATAAAAATAAGAAAAAACCGGAATTAAAGTTGATTATTAATTCATTATTTTGGATTCTAATTTTGGCACTCACCACTTTGGGAATAATGATTTGGATAAGTCCTGATGCTAAGGGCTTGCCTGTGTTTCTTGTTGGTTTTTTTGTAGTAGTCGTACTTATTGTGTTAATTGCTTTGTATATAAATTATGCAGTGAGCATTTATAAGCAAATTAAGGATAAATAATTGTTCTGAAAGGCTGTATAGGCATAAACGAATTATGCTGTACTTAAGAAAAGTTCATAAACTTATCAAATATTTACTGTTTTTTTTTGATAAAATAGATATATTTGCAAATAAACAAGCAGGGACTGAAAATATGCCGGAAAAACTTTCATACGAGGAGTTGTCAGAAAAACTGGAAGCCAAGAACAAATACATTGAAGACTTGAAGCAGCGCCTGGCTGCTGTTGAAAATCAGTTGCGTTTAATCACTAATAATGCAAAAGATATTATTTTCAGATATTCTATTATTAATGAGAAAGTAGAATTTATCAATCAGGCTACTTATAAAGTTTTGGGTTATGCTCCCGATGAATTTTATCGCCATCCTAAATTATATTTACAATTGATTCTTGATGATTGGAAAGATGATTTTTACAAGCATTGGGAAAAAGCATTAAATAATAGGTATGTTAAACCATTTGATTATCAAGTATTAACAAAACAAGGAGACATTATCTGGGTTTATCAAACCAGTAATACTATTGTTGATATCAAAGGCAATCCGGTTGCCATTGAAGGAACCATTACCGATATTACTTACCGGAAACAGGCTGAATTAAATCTGAAAAGAAAGAATATTGAATACCTCAGCCTTAATGAAGAATATCTTGAAACAAATGAAGAACTCAGGCATTCAAATAAGGAATTGGTTCAAAAAAATGAAAAACTAAGGCAAAATGAGATTCGTTTTCGTTCTTTGTTTGAAAACATGAGTAATAATGTTGCTATTCTTGAAGCAATTGATAATGGTGAAAAGTTTATTTTTAAAAATTTTAATTCTGCCGCTGAAAAACTTGAAGGT
>JAKIUH010000502.1 GCA_021647685.1 Bacteroidales bacterium | reverse complement strand
TTCCTTTAAAGCAAAATTATCATTCACAACACGTTTAATCACTTTCCCTATAACATTAACAACTTCAACTTTACTTATTGCCTGTGTAGATTTAACCGTAAATTGCTCACCCGTCATCGGGTTCGGATAAATCAATACATCATGGGACTTTATTTCATCAAAACTCATATTAACTTCTTGCTGTGAAAAAACATTTACAGCAAACAAACCAAAAATACAAAATATCAATCCTAGTTTTTTCATTTTGATTTTAGCGTTGTTAATATGGTTTACTTTCTTATACGTTAAATTTTAAAAAAGGTTTCAGAAATTTTTAAATTTTTTATAAAAAAGTTAAAATAAAATTATAAATCCCTGATAATTAGCTAGAAAAAAATATTATTCTCGCTAAATTGTATGACAAGATACATATATTTTTAAATAGGGCAAATTTTATTCCATAATTCGAATAATACTTTTAAATCTGCAACTATTTCTTACTGAAAAGCCAAAACCATGCATCATTATTGTGAAGGTCAGTTTTTTGATTCTCACTATAACTAATGCTACGCCCGCGTTGCTCTTTTCTGTGCTGCACCAATACTGATGCACATCCGCCAGTAGTCGGATGAGTTTTTGGCTTTTCGTGACGAGCATAGTTTGTGGATTTAAGGAAATTTTTAAATATTATAACTTGTCTATTCTGTTTTTTTAGTTAAATTAGCATAGATAATCAATAATAAAAATCATGATTAAATCGATTATAGATAATGATCTGTATAAATTCACCATGCAAAATGCAGTGATTAAAATATTTCCACGTGCCAAAGTACGTTATCAATTTATTAATAGGGGTAAAACACCTTTTCCTGAAGGTTTTGCAGAGCAATTAAGAAAAGAAATTGCAAAAATGTCTGAACTGGTACTGACCAATAATGAAAAGGATTTTTTAAAAAAGAATTGTGCTTATCTAGACCCAACCTATATTGATTTTTTAGCCGGTTACCGGTTCGACCCCAGCGAATTAGGGGTGATACAACAAGGTGGAGATTTACAAATTTCGATTGAAGGTTATTGGTATCGTACCATTTTATGGGAAGTTCCTTTGATGGCGCTAATCTCTGAGTTATATTTTAAAATGACCGGTCAAGAAATTTATGATGATGCAAAAATCATTGATATTGCCCGTAAAAAAGCTACAGGCTTTAATTTATTGGGAATAAGTGTGGCTGATTTTGGTACACGCCGCCGTTATTCCTTTGAAAATCATGACCGGATTGTAAAAGCACTTAAAAATTACGGAAAGCCTTCGTTTATAGGAACAAGCAATGTTTATTTTGCCATGAAACATAATTTAATTGCCGTAGGGACGCATGCGCATGAATGGTTTATGTTTCATGCAGCCAAATACGGTTACAAAATGGCGAATAAATTAGCCCTTGAAAATTGGGTTCGTGTGTATCGTGGCGATTTAGGAATTGCTCTCTCGGATACATTTACCAGCGATGTATTTTTTCATGCTTTTGATACTAAATTTGCCAAACTTTTTGACGGTGTTCGTCAAGATTCAGGAGACCCCATAGAGTTCTCCGATAAGGCAGTGGCTCATTATAAAGCCTTAAAAATTGACCCAATGTCAAAAACCATTATTTTTTCGGATGGCTTAAATCCTGAAACGGTTGAAAAAATCACCAAACATTGTCGTGGAAAAATTAAAATTTCCTTTGGTATTGGTACGAACTTTACCAATGATGTTGGTGTAAAGCCTTTGAATATTGTTATAAAAATAACCGAAGCCAAACCAGAAGGGCAACATTGGATACCTACCGTAAAACTTTCGGATACTAAGGGTAAATATACCGGCGATGAACAAAGTATTAAACTGTGTAAAGAAGTTTTGGGAATTGATGAATAAAAGATAAATTTTTATCCGCAGATTTCGCAGATTTTTACAGATTAAACAAAAATAGTTTGCTTGTTTAACTATGGGCTAATCTGCGTAATCTGTGGATATTAGTCTTTTTCTACTTCCGGAAGCTTTACTTGAATGCTTAGTTCACGTAGTTGCTTGCGGGGTACATCCGCCGGTGCTTCGGTTAGCATACAAGCTGCTGTTTGCGTTTTTGGGAAGGCGATAACATCACGGATAGATTCGGTGTTGGTCATTAACATAACTAAACGATCTAAACCAAATGCTAAACCACCTAAAGGAGGGCAGCCAAATTTTAAGGCTTTTAATAAGAAACCAAACTTGTCATCAGCTTCTTTTTCAGAGATCCCTAGTA
>JAKIUH010000102.1 GCA_021647685.1 Bacteroidales bacterium | reverse complement strand
AGATAAATTATAAATATCACCCGGCCATCTTGCAGAGATATAGTTTTTATCCCTTATCGAATAACCATGCTTCAAATTATTTCTTTTATCTCTGAATAATGGCTTTGAACCTGTCATGTATTGACTTTCATTTTTCAATACAGATTTAACTTCATCTTCAACGGTTATTTCCGGATAAGTAAGATAATAATCTTTTAACCACAATTTTGTGAGATTATAGGCTAATAATTCTTGAGATTTAAGCAATGAGGTTGTTTTATAATCATATAAAACAGATTTGTTATTTTTTGGATTTATACTCCTTGCTAATAAAACAACACCATGACAAATAGCCGCAATTTTTTTATGAGCATCAAAAAAATCAACAACAATTTTTTGTAAAATAACAGATTCTAAATATTCCTTAACACCTTTATCATGCCCCCCGGGAAGATAAATGCTGTCATAATCATTTTCTATAATGTCCTTGTAGCTAATTGGATTATTAAAAGCACTGCTTCTCTGCATTTTCAAATAAGCTTCTATCGCATCTTTCCTAGCTTTTAAAACAGGTTTCCAAATTCCTAGTTTTTTCCCGGTAAGCATAATTTCATCTCCCCTTGCCTTTTTACCCTGAGGTGTTGAGAATATTACTTGAATATTATTCTCAGATAATATCTCCCAAGGAATAGCAACCTCTGTTGGGTCAAACCCATAGTTTGGTATTGGTATCAAAACTTTTTTCATTTTTATTTTGCTTGCATTTAATGGTGAGTATAAAAATATATAAAATAATTAAATTAATTTTGTTTCTTATCAAAAACCCGAAAAGGTATATTAACTTTGCAAACTAATCTGTTAATTTTTATTTGTTTTTGGCTATGAGCGAATCGAGATACAAGTTGCGCGGTGTTTCTGCATCAAAAGAAGATGTGCATAATGCAATAAAAAATATTGATAAAGGTATTTTTCCTAATGCTTTTTGTAAAATTATTCCTGATATACTATCAGGAAATAAAGAATACTGTACAATAATGCATGCCGATGGTGCAGGCACAAAATCATCATTAGCCTATTTATACTGGAAAGAAACCGGAGATTTATCGGTTTGGAAAGGTATTGCTCAAGATGCTGTGGTGATGAATACCGATGACTTGCTTTGTGTAGGCGCTACGGATAATATTCTACTTTCATCAACTATTGGGCGAAATAAAAACTTGATTCCGGGTGAAGTAATATCGGCAATTATTGAAGGTACTGAAGAATTTTTAGCTGAAATGCGCGATTTAGACGTAAACATATACAGTACGGGCGGCGAAACTGCCGATGTAGGCGATTTGGTACGTACTATAATTGTAGATTCAACAGTTACTGCACGCATGAAACGTAAAGATGTTATCAGTAACGAAAAAATTCAAGCCGGTGATATAATTGTAGGTCTGTCGTCCTTTGGACAAGCAAGCTATGAAAAATCCTACAATGGCGGCATGGGAAGTAATGGTCTAACATCGGCACGTCACGATGTTTTTGCACATTATTTGGCAAAAAAGTATCCTGAAAGTTTTGACCCCAAAGTGCCGGACAATTTGGTTTACTCAGGAAAATATAAACTTACCGATACTATTCCTGAATTAGGAATAGATATTGGGAAATTAGTCCTCTCCCCTACCCGTACCTATGCTCCGGTAATTAAAAAAGTTTTAGTACAGCACCGCCAAAACATTCATGGAATGATACACTGCTCGGGAGGAGCACAAACCAAAGTATTGAATTTTATAAAGGATTTACATATTATCAAAGATAATATGTTTGACTTGCCCCCACTGTTTAAAATTATTCAAGAAGAATCCGGCACCTCTTGGGAAGAAATGTATAAAGTTTTTAATATGGGACATCGTTTTGAAATATACCTGCCCGAAAAATATGCACAAGACATTATTGAAATTTCAAAATCATTCAATATTGATGCACAAATTGTAGGTTACTGTATTGATTGTGATGAAAGCATGCTTACCATTAAAAGCGAATTTGGTCAGTTTCGTTATTAAATATACCTTTGTAAAAAATTATTTTAAAAAGTGAAGGTTTATAAATCACATACCGACCGGTTTTATTAGCTACAAACCAGCAATCCATTTTCTGTATTAATTAGCTAAATATTTTATTAAAAAACCAAAACATTTGCCATGAGCAACGAAAATATGCTGTTAGAAAAATTAGAAGCCATCAAAATAAAATTTGATGATATTCAACAAAAAATTACCGATCCGGAAATAATTTCGGATATGAAAAAATATGTACAATTAAATAAAGAATATAAAGAGCTTGAACCACTGATTGAAGCTTATAATAAATACAAAAACATATTAGCCAATATTGATTCGTCTAAAGAAATTTTAGCCGGAGAAGATGATGCCGAACTTAAAGAAATGGCAAAAGAAGAATTAGAAGAACTTAATGCACAATTGCCAGCACTGGAAGAAGAAATAAAAATGCTTTTGGTACCAAAAGATCCGGAAGACGATAAAAATGCTATTGTTGAAATCAGAGCTGGTACCGGAGGTGATGAAGCAAGTATTTTTGCCGGTGATTTAGCGCGTATGTATTTTAAGTTTTGTGAATCGAAAGGTTGGAAAACAAATATTACCAACATATCGGAAGGAACATCGGGTGGTTATAAAGAAATTGTTTTTTCGGTTGAAGGTAAGGGGGTTTACGGTATTTTGAAATACGAATCGGGTGTACATCGTGTGCAACGTGTGCCACAAACCGAAACTCAAGGGCGTGTGCATACCTCGGCTGCATCGGTAGCTGTTTTGCCCGAAGCCGAAGAGTTTGACATTGAGCTTAACCCAAATGATATACGTAAAGATACTTATTGCTCATCAGGTCCCGGTGGTCAATCGGTAAACACAACCTATTCGGCAATACGCTTAACGCATGAACCTACAGGAATTGTGGTAACCTGCCAAGACGAAAAGTCGCAATTAAAAAACCTGGATAAAGCCATGAAAGAATTGCGCTCACGGATTTATAATTTGGAATATCAAAAATATCTTGATGAAATTTCGTCAAAACGCAAAACAATGGTCTCAACAGGCGACCGTTCGGCAAAAATCAGAACTTATAATTATCCGCAGGGAAGAGTAACTGATCACCGGATTAATTATACTTCGTATAATCTGCCTAATATTATGAATGGTGATATTGGTGAAATTATTGAAAAATTACAAGTAGCTGAAAATGCCGAAAAAATGAAAGAGAGTAGTTTGGATGAATAAAAAAAAATATGAAATTTTCAGAACTTACGGTAGAAATTGTTAAAAAACAAAGTTTTTTGTGCATTGGATTGGATAGTGATATAGAAAAAATACCCGAACATTTATTGAATTTAGATGATCCTGTATTTGAATTTAACAAACAAATAATAGATGCAACTCATGATTTATGCATTGCATACAAACCCAATATAGCTTTTTATGAAAGTCGTGGTGTAGAAGGGTGGAAAAGTTTGGAAAAAACCGTTAAGTACCTAAACAATAATTATCCTGAACTGTTTTTAATAGCTGATGCCAAACGTGGCGACATCGGGAACACCTCACAAGAATATGCAAAAGCATTTTTTAAACAAATGAATTTTGATGCAATTACAGTTGCCCCTTACATGGGAAGAGATTCAGTTGAACCTTTTTTAAGTTTTACCGATAAATGGGTTGTTGTATTGGCGCTAACTTCAAATACCGGCGCACAGGATTTTCAATTTTCATGGCTGCCTGATGAAAACTTGCATATGTATGAGAAAGTAATTAATGAAAGCATAAAGTGGGGCTCAAATAAAAATACGATGTTTGTAGTTGGTGCTACCAAAGCGGAACACTTAAAACATATTCGTAAACTTGTACCCAACCATTTTTTATTAGTTCCGGGTATTGGTGCACAAGGAGGCAGCTTAAAAGAAGTTGTAGTAAACGGAATTAATAAAAACTGCGGTTTGATTGTGAATTCCTCACGAGGAATTATTTTTGCAAGCAGCAAAGAAAATTTTGCACAAGCAGCACGTGAAAAAACATTATTACTTCAACAAGAAATGAAGCAATTACTCAAAAAATATCTTTAAGAAGCAATTGTGTGAAAGCCAAATATTTTAACAAAACAAAAAAGGGGAAAGAATATAAGAAACTTTCCCTTTTATTTATATAATAGTTAAACTACTTATTTTTACCTACAAAAGCTAAGATACCTACTGCACAAGATTTTTTACTCTCCATTCCTTCTTTAAAGCGAATAGATATATAATAGGTACCGGACTTATTACAAATAAAATCAAAACGGTTACTGGTCTTTTTATTTCCAGTGTATTTAGTAACCTGATAAGGCTTTGTTTTTTCCGGATGTTTGGAGTCAAACAAAGTTAAAACTACACTTTTTTCAAAACCACTTTGTGTACACAAAGTAAATCTGTAATGCGTACCTTTATTTAATACAACAGCCCATTTGGTCCCTGAGGGTTGCCCGGATCTTCCTTTCCTGAGTTTTGTATTAAAATCTCTTAAATAGATAGCTTTATCAATATTTGTCGCACACTGATAAACAACCTGCTGTTTACATTGTGCATTCGAATTTTCACTGATTCCGCCTACTATGAACGCCAAAAATAATAATGATAGAATTATCCTGTTCATATTAAATAGAAATTAATTTATTACGTATTTTTTCAACTATATTTATAATTTTATCAAGTTGCTCATCGGTCATTTCCACTTCACTTTTATCTTCTTGAATAACAACCGTAACACCATCGATTTCTTCTGTTCGAGTCTCGCCTTCAATAAAAGTAATAGTTACAGGTTCATAAGCTTTATTTAGTTTATCAAAATCTTTTACCAAGTTTTCAAAATTTTTATCCTGACTTTTATATACTTGCAAAATTTTAAATAAATCGGTTAAAACTAATTTTTGTTCACCCACTCTATCTCTTAAAGCAGAATTTTTAGAACCACCTTTAATAATTTGTGTAGATAAGTATAAACCTTCTAACCACACTCCTGTTACTACTAACGCACTAAGATTACTTCTATTGTTTTTTCTCAAATGATTATCCATTTGCTGAAAACTATTTACCGATAAAAACAATAAGGAATCCATATTGTCATTATTGGTAGCAAGCCTTTTAAGAGTCTGAAAATCAAAGAATTGACCAACGTTCAACTGATCAGAAATACTTTTTATTACTGTAAGATAATTAACTATTTCTGCTGTTTTTTCATAAACATTCAAATAACCTAAATCAGCACTTAGCACACCTAAACCCAAAGCTTTTTTAAAATTGGTATCATAATCATTTGCCAATTCAGGAGAACATAAATATTTTTTTGAAAAAGGAACTCCTAAATCTTCAATTAAAGCAGCCATTTCAACCGGTGATGAAAAACTCTCTAAGATACCGTTAATTGCATTCTCATCAATTTGGTTCACTGTTTCCGGTACATCTTCCGGAATATCATCAAAATTCGGTTCATCATCGTTTGCACCGTTTCCACACGAGGTAAATACAGTAAAGAGTAAACCTATCCCAAAAATAAATAATAGTTTTTTTAACATTTTAAAACTGTTTCTTTTTATCAAAAGTAATGATTATTTTCCAAAAATATTAAAATTTAATCAGTAAAAAAATTATGATTTTGTCAAAGTACTATATTTTTTTATTAAACATCCTTTTTCTTCCTTTCAGGAATAAATTTTTTCCAATCAAAACGACCAAAAAATTCAATTGACTTTCTTAAATGATCATAATACAAAGGTATATACAACAGTATGCTCATTATCCATATAATGATTACATCAAACCCGAAAGTTTCATAATAATTTCCTAAAAAATATTTTTTGGGAGCATAAAAATGTGCACGAATTCCAATTGTACTAAAATTATCCGGAATATGAAAAATTGGTTCGTATTGCTGGATTAATTCATCCTTATGCCTTAAAATTTTATTTTTTTCATAAGTATTAATTACAATATCATGCAATTTTTCATTATGATATTTATTCCTGAGTTTTAAATAACTCCCCGGTTTTTTTTCATTCATGTAATTAATAATGTACTGTTTGCGTTTATCAGCTTTTGCAAATATTTTACTGTAATAATCTTGCCATTTATCAATATGGGCAATAATATCATCTGCTGCATCATCATCAAAATTAGCTATATCCAGCAAGTCATAATCTTTAAAAGGTATTTTTTTGACCCTTTTTGATTCATTAGCCAATTCATTTCTCAATAAAGCAAAATTCTTCTCCATCAACACATAAATAGAGTCTTTATTGATATTTTCATTTTCTTCTATTTCATCAAACCATTCCAAATTTTCTTCAACTGCATCTGAAAGGCGCGTAAGATAATACACTTGTTTATAATTGGCTGTACTTATCTTTTGGTCAACCTTATAAAATATTCTTTCGTATTTATTATCTTTAAACTGATTGACCATTAAGCTTTCATATGCCCAACGTGATGCCATAAATTCGGCAATCAGCGGTACTTGCCCTATCGAACCCAAAGCCCTGTTTAATTTATCAAAACTAAACATAGCACCACCCAAAGCCATTTGTGGAATCATCAACAAAGGAATAAGTATGTATATGGTTACTGCCGAATTAAAAGCAGAGGATATATTTAAACCCATCATATTGGCAAATACAAAAACACTGAAAAGTACTAACCAATATTGAAAGTACATATTTTCAATACCTAAAATATAATTACCGATAAGAACAAATAAAATTGCTTGGATAGCAGAAATTGTGGTTAAAATACTAATTTTTGAAAACAAATAGGCAGACCTACTTAAATTCAGAAATTTTTCGCGTTTTAAAATTTTACGATCACGGAATATTTCTTCGGCACTTACTGTTAATCCTAAGAATAAAGCCACAACAATACTCATAAATATATAAGGAGGTATATTTTCGTTATCATAGAAAATATAAACATTGGACGAAGGATCGGCAATATAATAAATGATAAACGAAAGAATAAAGCCCAGTAAGGGTGCCTCCAAAAGATTTAATACAACATATTGCGTATTACTTACTTTTGACAGAATATCCCGTGTCATAAAAATACGGAATTGATTCAGCCATTTAGGAATACTTAAATTTTTCGGAGGATCTTCATGAACATCTTCATGAATAATATCTTTACGGTAATGTCCAAAATGCTCTGCCCACTTTGCCGGTGATACTTTTCGTTGGTCAGTGTATTGTCCAAACTCATTAACTACCTGTGCTTCAATTATATTAAAAACAAGTTCAGGGGTAACATTACCGCATGTAGGACACTCTCCTACCTCACTATTAATTTGGTTATCTATTTTTTTGAAATAAACAATTGCTTCAACCGGATTACCAAAATATACCATGTACCCGCCTTGATCCAGAATAATCATCTGGTCAAACATCTTATAAATTTCGGACGAGGGCTGATGGATAACAATAAATATAAGTTTTCCTTTCAGGGTTAATTCGCTTAAAAGGTCCATTACATTTTCCGAATCGCGTGATGAAAGCCCTGATGTAGGTTCATCAACAAAAAGTATGGATGGCTCACGAATAAGTTCTAAGGCTATATTTAAACGTTTACGTTGCCCGCCGGAGATGGTTTTATTCATAGGAGAACCTACTTTCAAGTCTTTTCGTTCGTACAATCCCAAATTTTGCAGTGTGGTATTTACAATTTCCGTTATTTCGTCGTCCGGTTTGCCTTTAAAACAAAGTTTTGCATTATAAAACAGGTTCTCAAAAACAGTAAGCTCTTCAATTAAAAGATCGTCTTGCGGGATATAACCAATGGCACCTTCAAGCTTTTCCGGCTCTTGATGAAAATTTATTCCGTTAATAACTACTTCTCCTTCTGTGGGGCTGTTAATTCCGGCAAGAACATTTAATAAAGTAGTTTTACCGGCACCACTGGCACCCATAATCCCAACCAACTTACCATGTGTAACGGAAAAGGTGATGTTTCGCAAACCCAAGTTTCCGGTTGGGAAACGATAGCTTAAATCTTTTACATTAAAAGATAAACGTGTAAAGTCTTTATCGGAAAGAAAAGTAGCTGCAACATCACTATAATAAATGGGTTTTCCTTTAGGAAGTCGTACGGTACTGCCGGGAGCAAAAAGATAAATGCGGTTGTTAAAAACACCTTGTCCGTTAAGAAAAACATCTTGTTTTCCGGTGTAACGTAAAAAATAAAGATCTGTTCTTTTTACCTGAAGTATCAAAATATTTCCGTCAAGCGCTTCGGATTTGATATGGTTGCAAAAGGTACAGTAATTTTCTTTATCGTTTACAATAAGAATTGATTCATCATCAAGCTCACTTATTTGGTCTTGAATAACAAAGTTTTCAATATTTTTAAATTCGTCTTTATCAATATTAAAAACTTCGGCAACGGTATTTATAATAGCCATTCGTTGCTCTGAAAATCGGCGGTCAGCATTTATCAATTCAAAAAGACGTACCAAAACAATTACTTTTTGCTTTTGGTCTAATTTTTTATTGATTTTGCGACAGATTCCGAGTACTCTAACCGACTCATTAACAGCAGTAAGTCTTGCTTTTCTTTTTTCGCTTTTAGCTCCAATAATTCCGGCTTGCTCTTTAAAACGTGTAAGGTATTCTTGTGCTGCTTCTTCGCTTAATTGTGAGGTAAGGAAATTTTCAACATAAGCAAGTTCGTTATGTTCAACCCCTTCGTCTTGCTTTGCGATAATTGCAAAGAGTTGCATTAATGCTTTTAATATTTCCTCACTCATATTCTTTTAATTATACTAAAACCTTTATCTGAGAAACAATAATTTCAGGTATCAGTAAGGTTTTTAATCAATAGTATAGCTTACTTGTTCAAAAGGTACTTCAACAATATCTGCATATTCTTCTCCTGCTTCTTCCATATCTTCGTCATCATCAGGATAATGCCAACGTACCATAACATCTTTACCATCATCGTACATGTCTTCTAATTTTAAAAGCACATCCAACAATAGTTTAGACGAGGCAGTATTAAAATATTCGAGTTTAAAATTAAAAACAGTTTTATCCAAAGGATCTTCTGCATATTCATCGAGCCATTCAAGAATGGGCTCATAAAACGCAGCCACATCTTCGGGTAAAGAACGTCCTGATATTTCAAAAATACCATTGTCTTTATCTAAAATAACATTTGGAGTATCGTCTGTGCCTTTAATCTTTATCGCTTGCATAATTATTATTGTTTTTTAAGATTTTAGTCTGGAAATAGTTGATGTTAAAACAAAAAATGATTTTTCTTCATTAATAGTTAAAAAGCTGTAAATTAACTTTTGACCGGTTTTACGGGCAATATCAATAAAGCCTAATCCTGCTCCCCCTCGTTCGGAAAGCCTTCCTTCGCGCATTTGTTGCTTATATAACTTTTTTAAGCCGTCCGGGTCAAGCCGATTAATGTTTTCCAACATTTCTCTAAGCTCCGGGACTTTATCGTTATCAATCACATTACCTGTGGTAACATTATATTCTAAATCGTTTTTACTTACCATAAATATACCACGCCCATCTTTTGATGTAACGATATTGTTCCTGTTTTCGGCATGTTTACTAATATTTTGTAAACATTCAACCATTACATGGAACACTTTTTTCTGAACCGCATTTGGGTCTTCTTCTTTGATCATGTTATTCTCTGTCAAAGATGTAAAAGCTTTTGTAATCTGGTGGGTTATTTCCCCTTCATAAGCCAGATTAATATTATTCTTTTTCATTTTGACATAAAAGTCATAAACAAAGTCCAGCGATTCCTTTTTGTCTTTTATATTAGCCATAATTCGTTAATTGGAAAAAAGCTACGAACTTTATTTTAAATTTATATTCTTCAAAAATAATACTTTTTAGCAAAAATAAATATACTAATTTTTAAATTAAATCAAAAGAAATCTGATTTTATTATATAATTTTATACTTTTTTTAGATAATTATTCTCTTTTTGTACACCATATTTGCCAAACAAAACGGCAATAATTGTATGACAAGATAATAAATTTTTGTTTTTAAAGCACAAAGTTAATGTTTCTTAGTTAAAATTCAATACCTATTAGCAAAACGTCGTCAATTTGTTTGTGATCTCCTTTCCATTCTTTAAAATCTTCTTCAAAAAATTTACCTACTTCCTCAATCGGATGATCTTTGTATTTAACTACTGCTTCTCTAATTCTTCTTGCCTGATATTTACGTCCGGCAACACCACCAATCTGGTCAGGTAATCCATCTGAGAAAAAGAAAATACGATCGCCCGGTTTATAATTTATGATAAAGTTTTTAAAATTTTCTTCTTGTTTTCGCCGTGGAGGTATTCCTCCGATTGCTTTTGGATTGCCTTTGTATTGTTCAAAATTTTCTCCGCTTAAATGATACAATGGGCGGTGTGCACCGGCAAATTGTATTTCTTTTCGTTTATAATTTATTTTAACCAGCGCAATATCCATACCATCTCTTGCGCTTGCATTATCGGCATCCTGACGTAATGTTCTGCGCACGCCATTGTGTAGCATGTCCAGCACTTGTCCTGCCGTTAAAGCTCTTTCATGGTCCACAATACTATTTAATAAGAAATATCCGATAAATGAGAGCAAGGCTCCGGGTACTCCATGTCCGGTACAATCAACTGCCGCCAGATAAATATCTTCGCCCGAAACAAAAAACCAAGGAAAATCTCCACTAACCACATCACGCGGTTTATAGAAAATAAATGAATTAGGTATATATTCTTTAATTATTTTTGAATCGGGTATAATTGCCGATTGTATTCTTTGTGCATAATTAATACTTTCGGTAATATCTTTGTTTTTCTTTTCAATTTCAAGTTCTATTTGTTTGCGTTCGGTAATATCATGGGCTACAAACAAAATGGTTTCCAAATCATGATTTTTATTAAACTCGGGAATTACATTTACCTGCATTATTCTTTTACCTTCTATGGTGGGCAAGTTTTTTTCAACCTGATATTTTTTCTTTGTTTTTTTGATTTCTTCAATTCCCTCTTGAAAAAATTCTACATATTCGTCAAGTAAACCTACTTCGGTAATTTTCTTTTGTTTCATTTTATTACGCGAAATACCGGTAGTTTTTTCAACAATCGGGTTTGCATAAAAGAATTTACCTTCGGTATTTAGGCGCACAATCATATCGGGAGAGTTTTCCGAAAGGGCTTGCATTTCGCCACTCATTCGCTGTGCTTCTTCGGCAACTTTTCGTACGGTAATATCTCGTGTATTAAAAAGAATACCGTTAATTGCTTCGTTTTTTATCAAGTTTCGACCTGTGGTTTCAAGCCAAATTATACCGTGATTTTTCTTTTCATAGCGATATTCAAAGGTTTTTGTCAGTTCAGGGTTTTCAATTAATTCGTTAAAGGCATCTTTTAATATTGATTCTCCACGTTCAAAACGGTTGGTACCAAGCATTTCTTCGGGTTTATACCCCAAAATATTAAACACTGAGGGACTAACGTATTGAACAATACCATCGGTATCGTAAATAGTAATAACTTCCGATGCATTTTCCAAAAGTG
>JAKIUH010000101.1 GCA_021647685.1 Bacteroidales bacterium | reverse complement strand
TTTGGTGCTAAAAGATTTCTATAAATTTGGAAGACACCTTGTTGGTATCTGAGAAATTTTAGAAATTCTTTGAGCGCTAAATGATTAGTCATTTTCAAAGTTTACAATCGCTCAATTTAGGTTTAATTATGGCTTTATCCAAACTGAAAGCTAAACCAATTTATTTAAAGCACCAAAAATTGCCATGGCATACAGGAAAAATCGAATGTATCGAGTCAATCCATACACCAGAAATGCTTTGAAAGGATATTTAACAATTCCGGCAACAGTACTTATCATAGCAAAAGGGAGTGGAAAAAGAGCAGCCATTATAATGACTATTCCCCCCCATTTTTTAATGAGTTCAAAGTTTTTTTCATATTTTTTTTGAACATATTTTTCTACTTTTGGAAATCTGCGTACTAATATCCCTAAAAAATAGGCATTAATTCCTCCGATATAAGACAAGGTAGCTAATATGCCAACAATAAAATATGCATTTTCTGAAAACCGGGCTTTTGCCCAAACAATAAAAATATCGGGAGGTATAAGCCCCATAAACGATTCCGAACCCAAAAAAAAGCTAAATACAAAAAGTGGGTTGTGCCGTTCAACAAAATGTTGCATATCATCTTGGCGGGCTTTAAAATCAATAACTTGATCTAAAAGCAAAATAAGTGCAATAATACCTGCTAATATTAGTATTAGTTTTAAAAAATTGATACCCAGAAATTTATATAAGCCCGTTCTTTTATAGTAATTGTGATAGAGCTCAAGGGTCTTTTTAAGAGTTCTTTTCTTTTTATGATTGTTAATTGTTTTCGTTTCCATATTTAAAAGATGTTTGCAAAAATAATATTAAATTTTTTGATAAAAGATTTTTATATCCACATATCGTTAGTATTTTTATTCTTTTAAGAAATTTTAACATTTTTTAAGATGGAAGAACGTATTTTGTATTTTATCTGGAAATATAAACTTTATAATCAAAATAAACTACAAACAAGTCAAGGTTCAAGGCTTGAAATAATTAGTCCCGGAGTACAAAATTTTGATTCAGGTCCTGATTTTACCAATGCTAAAATTAAAATAGGAAGTACAACTTGGGCAGGAAATGTTGAAATACATATAAAAGCATCGGATTGGTATGCACATAAACATCAAAACGATAAAGCCTATAATAATGTAATACTGCATGTGGTTTATGATAATAATCAAGAAATTTTTAATCAAAAAAATGAAAAAATCCCTACTTTGGAATTAAAACCCGATGAAATACTTTTGGACAAATATAAAGTTTTAATTGACAATAAGCAGGTTTTATCTTGCAGTGATGATTTACATTTTTTGGAAAATTTTAAATTAAAATTATGGTTAAACAATGTTTTATTTGAACGCTTAAACGAAAAAACAAATTTTATCAAAGAAAAATTAACGCGGAATAAAAATAATTGGGAAGAAAGTTTTTATCAAATTATAGCACGAAATTTCGGGTTTAAATTAAATGCCGAGCCTTTTGAACGCTTGGCTGCAAGTTTGCCCTTAAAATATTTGGCAAAACATCATGATAATTTATTACAAATAGAGGCTTTATTATTTGGACAAGCCGGTTTTTTAGCTGACGAATTTGATAATGAATATTACCATCGGCTTAAAAAAGAATATAAACATCTGGCAAATAAATTTGGCTTAAAACCCATTGAAAAATATAATTGGAAATTTTTGCGTACACGCCCCGGTAACTTTCCTACCATTAGGATTGCACAGTTTGCTCGGCTAATTTATCAGTCGGTTTCTTTATTTTCTAAAATTATTGATGCAGATAGTATTTCTGATGTAAAAACATTGTTTCAGGTAAAAGCAAGTGAGTTCTGGAAAAATCATTATACTTTTGCAAAAAAATCAACCGAAAAAGAAAAAGTTTTAGGTGAAAGTTCATTAAACAATATTTTAATAAATACCCTTATTCCTTTTTTGTTTTTATATGGTGAAGCAAAAGACAATCAAGAACTTAAAGACAAGGCTGTTAATTGGCTTGAAGAAATAAAAGCCGAGAACAATAAAATAACAAGAATGTGGGAAGATGCAGGCGTTAAAATACACAATGCATTTTTTTCGCAAGCAGTTATTCAGCAAACAAATAACTATTGCAAACAAGGTAAATGTCTTGATTGCGGGATTGGTGCAGAAATATTAAAACATGTATATTCAAGCACCGATAGTTAATGAATTATTGGTGGAAAACAAGTTTTAAAGGGAAAAAGTGAATAAAATAAGCTACATATATTATAGTGCAATTGCCTTATTTTTGATTATTCTGATAGGGAGTTTAGGTTTTTGGTGGTTAGAAGATTTTACTTTTATCGAAGCTTTTTATATGACCATGATTACCATATCAACTGTAGGCTTTGAAGAAGTAAGACCCCTGCATCCTAACGGAATGTTATTTACCGCATTCTTAATTATTATCAGTTTTGGGATTTTTGCTTATTTTATTACCAATGCTACACGTTTTGTGCTGGATGGTGAGTTTAGAAATTTTTTGAATGAAAAAAGAATGGAAAAAGAACTGAAAAATTTAAAAAATCATGTAATTGTTTGTGGTTTTGGACGTAATGGCAAACAAGCCGTAATGGACTTGTTGATGCATAACGAAAAAGTATTGGTCATTGAAAATACCGAAGGGGTAGTTGAAGATGAAATGGCAAAAGAGCTATGGAAAAATCGTAACTTTATTCAAGTAATGGGGAATGCGGTTCATGAAGAAATTTTGATGAAGAGTAAAATTCAAACAGCAAAAGCATTAATAACTACTTTACCAAGCGATGCGGATAACCTGTTTATTGTATTGACAGCAAGAGAATTAAACAAAAACATGACCATTATTAGCCGTGCATCAGAAGACCATTCCGATGTAAAATTAAAACGCGCAGGTGCTACTAACGTAATCATGCCTGACAGGGTAGGAGGCACCCGTATGGCTAAATTAGTTTCGCAACCGGATGTTGTAGAGTTTTTAGATGCTATTTTACTTCGTAGTGGTGTAGATGTAAATATCGAAGAAATTTCTTGCATGAACATGAATGTTGATGTGGTGGATAAATCAATCAGAGAACTTAATATCAGAGCAAAATCCGGTGCTAGTTTAATTGGTCTAAAAACCGCTGATAATAATTTTATTTTTAATCCCTCACCCGATATAAAACTCTCTGCATTAGATAAGCTTATTGTAATGGGAACACCTGAACAGATAAAAAAACTTATTGATATTTTTCAATATTCAAAAGTTTGAAATATTATATAAACACCAACTTATAATAAGGTACTACTTTTGTTTCTATGCCGATCATGGGGCTGCTTTAAATGTTAACTATGATATTGCTTTAAACTATCATCATGAACCATTTATTATTTTTGCACCTAAAATACTGAAACCAAAGCTATTTAGTAAAATTGGCGGTCAAATTGATGTTTTCCCTACAATTATGGGTATCTTAAAACAAAGCTATGTAAATAATACACTGGGGATTGATTTGATTCATGAAAACCGACCCTATATTTTTATCAATGCGGATGATAAAATTGGTGTATTGGATAATCAGTTTTTCTTAATTCTTAAAAAGCCCGGCGATAAAGCCCTTTATAAATACAATAATTTAGATAAAACTAATTATATCAATACATATAAATCAAAAGCCGACTCTATGGAAGTTTATGCAAAATCTAACCTCCAAGTTTATCAATATATGTTACTGAATGATTCTCTTTTATCAATTAATGATGATTTGCTTTATTAATTTAGCAAAAAATGGAGCAAATGCATAAATAAAAAGTAAAAAACTAAGGATAACATCTACTTTGATGATTATTTTCGTATCAAATCTATAATAAATTATAGAAAAAATAATTCTGAAAAGAAATTGTAAAGCAAAAAACAAGAAAATGTGTAGGCTATATGGATTTAATAGGATTGCTTTTTCAAAATTGCCTGCTAAAATTTGCGAGAATGCTCTTGATAAACCTTTGCTGATACATAAGTCGGGAAATTGAGTACAGAATGATTTTATTGGGTATGTCCCGGAATTTAAAAATACAAATGAATAGACAAACACCAAGCTGATAAGTATAAAAAATACTGAGTTAATAATCATATAATCCGATTTTGATATTTTTTGATATATTAACTTGTTATCATAAACTGTATTTTTGTATTTTTTTGTTTTCAAAAAACGTTCAATTTGTAATTGGTGTATTTATATGTTGCTATTTTTGCTGCTTATTTTTTAGCTTTATTATCAACCGGTTTTGCTGCTTCCGGCTTACTCTCTATTTCATCCATATATTCTTCCAATTCATCCATTGTTTTATCATTTTCCCGCACAAGCGAGTCAAAATCAACCGTGTTTCCTTCTTCTACATCATCTGTATTTTGATTAATCTCATAATATTCTCTATGAATCGTCTCATTCATATCAAACATTTTTTTAAATGCCAGTCCCCATAATCCGGCTATCGATAATCCAATAATTGAAGTGATTAAACCGGCAATTAACAATGATTTATCTACTTGTAATTGATTTGCTTTGTTGATGCCAATAATACTTAAAATCAAACCAATGATACTTAAAACCAAGGCTAAAAGTAAAGTACACGGAATAATTGCAAATACAATGGATAAAATACCGAGTATCAAACCGGCAATTCCTAAACCTTGAGTAGGATTATTTTCTTGTTGCATAATAAGTATTTTAATTTGCTTCAAAAATACGTATAAAAATGTTTTTTTTATAATTGCCCGTCAAAAAATAGATTTTAAGCATTTTATGCTAAACTTTTTAATAAAAATTCTTTAAGGTTCAGATTATATATTTATATTTGTGTTGCAAAACATAATTCGGGAAAAATGCTACAAAATAAAGTTTATTGTGAGAATTGTTTAGAAAATAAAGAGTCCATTTTCAGAGTTTTAAATGATGCTCAAAAAGAAATATTAAATAATCATCATACCTGCACCAACTATAAAAAAGGTGAAATTATCTATAAGGAAGGAGATCGCCCAAGTGGTTTAATTTGCCTTTCAAAAGGTAAAGTTAAAGTAATTAAAGAAGGAGTTGGCGGCAGAGAACAAATTGTACGAATGACCAAACCGATTGGATTTATTGGTTATAGAGCTCTTTTTGCAGGTAATCATTACATTTCTTCGGCTGTTGCGATTGAAGATAGTCAAATTTGTATGATCGAGCGTGATGCTTTGTTTGAAGTAATTCGTCAAAATGGTGATTTAGCTTTAGCTATGTTGAAAGCAATGGCTATTGAATTAGGACTTTCTAATGAGCGAACAGTTACTTTAACTCAAAAACATATTAGAGGGCGCTTGGCTGAATCTTTATTATTTCTTGCTGATACTTTTGGGTATGAAGATGACAGTCAGACAATTAAAGTGTATTTATCGCGTGAGGATATTGCTAATCTATCTAATATGACCACATCAAACGCAATTAGAACACTTTCAAGTTTTGCGCATGAGAATGTTATCAGTTTAGACGGGCGTAAAATTAAAATTTTAGAATTGGATCAATTACGTAGAATTAGTTCATTAGGATAATTCAGATAGAAAAATACAAAAAAAAGCCTTTCTAATGAAAGGCTTTTTTTATGAATATTGGAAGATATTATTCATCTATATTCTCAAAAGAATAAAGGCTTTCACGATACTCATCAATAGGTGCACAAGTACACATCAGGTTACGGTCGCCATAAGCATCATCAACACGGGCACATGCCGGCCAAAATTTATTTTCTTCAATCCATTTTAGCGGATAAGCTGCCTTTCTCCTTCCGTAAGTGTGTTGCCATTCATCACCGGTAACATGAACGGCAGTATGTGGCGCATTTTTGAGCACATTATCCGTTTTATCGGCTTTATTGTCTTTAACTTCCTGAATTTCTTTGTAGATACTAACCATAGCTTCTACAAAACGATTCAATTCTTGTAACGACTCACTTTCAGTGGGTTCAACCATTAAAGTTCCGTGTACGGGAAACGATAATGTTGGTGCGTGAAAACCGTAATCCATCAAACGCTTGGCAATGTCGGTTTCGGTAATGTCGGCTTCTTGCTTAAAATTACGGCACTCCAATATCATTTCGTGTGCACAACGCCCGTTTTTGCCCGTATAAAGTATTTTGTAATATTTTTTCAAGGAAGCTGCCAAATAATTCGCATTAACAATAGCCATTTTAGTAACCTCGGTAAGCCCTTCGGCACCCAACATTTTAATATACGCATGTGTTATGGGTAAAACCAAAGCACTTCCCCAAGGTGCAGCTGCAACCGCTGAAATTGCTTTTTCACCACCGGTTTTCATTACCGGATGTCCCGGTAAGTAAGGTGCAAGATGTTTGGCTACACCAATTGGTCCAACTCCGGGTCCGCCACCTCCATGAGGAATACCAAAAGTTTTATGTAAATTCAAATGACAAACATCAGCACCAATATTTGCAGGATTGGTTAAACCTACCTGTGCGTTCATATTAGCTCCGTCCATATATACCAAGCCTCCATTTTGGTGAATAATTTCACACATTTCAATAATAGCTTCTTCAAATACACCGTGTGTTGATGGGTAGGTTACCATAAATGCAGCCAAATTATCTTTATTTTCTTCTGCTTTTTTGCGTAAATCATCAGCATTAATATTTCCATTTTCATCGCATTCAATCACAACAACTTTCATTCCTGCCATAACACCGCTTGCAGGGTTTGTACCGTGAGCCGATGAAGGAATCAGTACAATATTGCGATGAGCTTGACCATTATCTTCGTGATATGCCCTAATAACCATCAAACCTGCATATTCTCCGGCAGCACCTGAGTTGGGCTGCAAAGACATATCATCAAAACCGGTAATTTCTTTTAAATCATCAATCAGTTCTTTAAACAGTTCATGATAACCTTCGGCTTGATTAACGGGAACAAAAGGATGAATACCGCTAAATTCAATCCAACTTAAAGGCAACATGGAGGTGGATGAATTTAATTTCATGGTGCATGAACCCAAAGGAATCATTGAATGTGTCAAAGAAATGTCTTTGCGCTCCAACATTTTTATATAACGCATCATCTCTGTTTCCGAACGATATTTTTTGAAAACTTCTAATTGTAAAAATTCACTTTTACGTTCAAATTTTTCATCAAAATATATTTTTAGCTCAATATCAGTGATTTCATTTGCCATTTTATTATTGGCACGTGCAAAAATGTTGATTATATCATTAATGTTTTGAACATGAGTTGTTTCATCTATACTTATACCAATTTCATTATCCGAAATATAACGGAAATTAATGCCTTCGGCAAGTGCTTGTAGTTCAATTTCAGATTTAGCAACACTTTCGGGCAAAATTATTTTTAAAGTATCAAAATAATTATCATGTTCAATGGTATAACCCAGTTCTTTTAATTTTCCGGCAAGCGTACCGGCAGTTCCGTGAATAATACTTGCAATACGTTTAATCCCTTCCGCTCCGTGATATACGGCATACATACCCGCCATAATTGCCAAAAGTGCTTGTGCCGTACATATATTTGAGGTAGCTCTTTCGCGTTTTATGTGTTGTTCGCGTGTTTGTAAAGCCATGCGGAAAGCATAGTTTCCGTGTTTGTCTTTTGTAATGCCAATAATACGTCCGGGAACCGTACGTTTAAACTTTTCGCGAGTTGCAAAAAAGGCTGCATGTGGTCCTCCGTAACCCATAGGTACTCCCAAACGTTGAGTGCTTCCAAAAACAATGTCTGCATCCCATTCGCCCGGAGGGGTTAAAAGTGCCAGACTCATAATATCAGAAGCTACCGAAATTAAAGCTCCTTTTTCATGTGCGTTTTTCACAAATTCACTATAGTCTTCAATCACACCGTCGCCGGCAGGATATTGAACGATACAACCAAATGTTTTTTCATCAAGATTATAGCTCTTAAAATCACCGGCTTGCACCTCAATACCTAAAGGTATTGCTCGTGTTTTAATTACCGCTAATGTTTGCGGAAAGATATTATTATCTACAAACAAGATATTTTTTCCGGCTTTAACATCCGCTCTTGAACGGGTATTATGCATCATAATCATTGCTTCGGCAGCGGCTGTAGCTTCATCTAACAAGGAAGCATTTGCCAATTCCATACCGGTAAGCTCACTTACGGTAGTTTGGAAATTTAAAAGAGCTTCCAATCTGCCTTGTGATATTTCTGCCTGATAGGGTGTGTATGAAGTGTACCATGCAGGATTTTCAAAAATATTTCGCATAATTACTGCCGGAGTAATGGTATCATAATACCCCATGCCGATATAGGTCTCAAAAACTTTATTTTTTTGAGCTATATCATGAATTCTACGATAATATTGACGCTCTGTCAATGCTTTGCTTAGTTTTAAAGGTTCTTTCAGACGAATTGATGCCGGAACGGTTTGGTCAATTAATTCATCTATAGATGAAACACCTATTTTTTCTAACATCACAGGTATTTCTTCTGTTCTTGGTCCGTTATGACGGAAAATAAATTTTTCTGCTGCCATTATATTTACATATTTAAATGTTTAATATAAAAATACTAATAAAATGTAAAAGTATAAAGAAGAAAAATTATAATGTGTTAAAAATTCATAATTTTTTGTAATGATTTTGTAAAACATATTTTTATTATTTTTTTTAAAGAATAATTTTTTTGATTTTTATTAGTTTATAAATGTATATCTTATAGTGAAATGAATAGAAAAATTAAGTTTTAAAAACGAAAGGTTTGAATTTTTAATTTTTAGCCTTTACCTTTATCTAATTAAATTTTAATCTAAAAATCATGCAAAAAACACTATATCTGTTATTTGTGCTATTTGTTTTTGCAAACTTAGCAAAATCGCAAGAGACTATGCTTTTGGTTACCGGAAAAAAAATAAGCATTAGTGATTTTAAAATAAACGAAAGTGATTACATCTCATATAAGAATAAAAAAGGAAAAATAAAAACCATTGCCAAACAAGATGTGTTTTCTATCAGTTTAGAAAATGGCAAGGAAACTGTTTTATATGCTCCCGATTTATCCGATACCGCTGCTTTTAGCGTTGCGCAAATGCGCGATTATGTAAAAGGTGCTTATGATGCCCGTACAAATTATAAAACGCCTTGGCTAACCGGTTCTGGCTTTATAATTGGTGGAGGCTCAGTAGGGCTTACAGCTGCAGGAATGAATGCTTTATTAATACCTGTTCTTCCGGTAACATACAGTGCCGGTGTAGGTATTTTTAAAATGAAGAAAGAAAAATTACAATTGCCCGATAATTTAAAAAATAATGATTATTATACCGAAGGTTATTTAAACAGAGTGAACCGAAAAAGGGTCAACCATGCTATTTTAGGTACAATTATCGGTATGGCTGCGGGAACTATTGCTGTAATTGCTTTTACAAAATAGTATCTTTCAGAGCAAAGTTTGCAATTTTTGAGCTATTTGCAGCGGGCTTATGTCCATAATGCATTCGCAAATACCGCCTTTTTTACACTTATTACACTCTTTATCTACTACAAATACTGATGCATTTGTGCCTACGGGTTTCCACCTGCCCGGATGAATAGGTTTCATCGGGGCATAAATTCCTAAGGCATGTTTACCCAAGGCTGCTGCTATATGAAGAGGACCTGTACTGGCAGCAACCAAAGCATCTAGACTATTTATAAACGAGATTAAATCAGAAAGACTCATTTTTCCGCTTAAATCGGTAATTTTATCTTTATTTCTTTCCAAAAAATCGCTCATTAGATTGCCTTCTTGCTCTGTTCCTGTTATAAATATTTTAAAATTCTTTTGTGGTAATAAATTAATCAATCGCTCAAAATTCTCCAAACCCCATTCTCTGGCACTTCCTTTTGATTTTGGATGTAAAATTAAATTAAACTTTTCTGTATCAATAAGTACCGATAGTTCTTTTTTTAAGGGTTTTATATTTTTTAGTCCGTAAAATTTTGAAAGTTCATTTAATGAAAACTCTTTATCAATATTTAGTGGATAAAGTAATTTGGTGTTAAGTTGTGCTTCGTGTAAATCGGATTTTCTACGGCTGAATTTGACTTTCCGGTTACAGGTAAACAGATGAAATATACGATGGCTTGTACCTATTCTAATCGGAATTTTAGATTTCTTGGCAATTTTTGCAACTTTTTTATTCGGAAAAACATGAATTATTACATCCGCATTTAATTTTTTGAATGTTGTAATTTGTTCTTGCTTTGAAACGTTTAATAGCTGGTCGTAACTTATAAACCGGTTAATAAAAACAGAACTTTCGATAATATCTTTAACATAATTTTTACCCAAGAAATATATTTCGACATCAGGGAAATTATTTTTTAAGATACCGCATAGTGGCAGAGTTAAAATTACATCTCCAATACTATCTGTTCTACTAATTATTATGCGTTTAATTTGCTCCACTGTTTTTGTTTAATTCTCTTAGTTTTATATATTTAATAAATGTTGCCTGTGCCGATAAGCGACAAATTACATAGCCGTAATAGCCGTCAAGAAAGCCAAGTCGTAAAAAATAAGAGCTAATGAATTTCCATTCACTTTTTAAATAAATCATGGGTAAACTCACTTTTTTATTTTTCTTAAAAGCCACTTCGGCACCAATATCCGTAAATTTATTGATTTGTGCAATATGTTGTGCAATGGTATGAAAGGTGTAATGATACAAAACTCCTTTTAATTGTTTTGGTTTAATATTTTGGTTTAACTGAACATTTTCATGCAAAGCACCTTCCCATTTACCAATTTCTTTATTCCATAAACGTAGCTTAATATCAGGATACCAATCGGTATATTTGATTTTTTTACCGCAATAAAATACCAAACGACTAAAAAGATAGGCATTTTCGGGGAAACCCTTTTCTTTTTCTTTAAGTATTGATGTTTTTAGTTCAGGTGAAATGGCTTCGTCGGCATCAATAGACAAAATAAACTTATTTTTTGCTAATGAATTTGCGTAATTTTTTTGTTGCGAATAATCTGTAAACGGATTTTGATAAAAAGAAACATTATTATATCCGGAACATATTTTTTTTGTCTTATCGGTCGAAAATGAATCGACCACAACAATTTCATCTGCTACACCATTTAAAGAATCCAAACACCTTTTAATGTTTTTTTCTTCGTTAAATGTAATAATTACTGCTGAAATTTTTTTCATCAATTAAATATATCAAGAATTATTGAGCAAAACTATAAAATTAGCGGGATACTGCAAATTCAGGTTTTTTCTTCTTTAAACATCAGTAAAGCATAAAAAACAGAGAAAAAAGTAATACCTAATTGCGTTTCAAATAAAAACTCGGCAAAAAAACTTAATGTGATTATTATAAAAAAAGTGCTGAATAAATAATCATTCCAAAGTTTTAATTTAAAATAGGGAACAAAAAAAATGATAATAAAACCTAAACCGCCCCATATTCCCAAAGCTACAAACTCAAACATAAATTGATTATGTACCGCATTTTCATATTCGGGGGATAAACCTAATCTTGTTTGCTCAAAATAAATTTTTGTTTGTTCTCGAACATCGCCACTTCCAACTCCTATCCAAAAGT
>JAKIUH010000100.1 GCA_021647685.1 Bacteroidales bacterium | reverse complement strand
AATTGTTTCTTTTTTTATTTTTTGTTTACTTATTTGTTCAAATAAACTTTCTGCAGCCAGTTTTCCTATTTTTGAGCCGGAAACTAATATAGATGATACCGTATTTTTAGTACATTCTTCCTTTTTTCCGGTTTCAAAACTAACTAATAATAAATCTTCGGGTATTTTTAGTCCGTTATTTTTAAACCAATCAGAAATAAAAGAATTAATTTCTTGATTACCTGAAATTATTCCATCGGGTAAAGTATTGTTCGCTTTTAAACTATTTAACAGTTTTTCAACTTCTGCTCTATTAGAAATACTTGAATGAATAAATTCATTAGTGAGCTTATCTTTTTGTTCATCAATAGCAGTTCGGTAACCTTCTGTTAAATCTGCATAAAGTGGGTTTTCAATATTAGATACGACAAGATGAATGTTCTTACAACCCATTGATATTAAATGTTTCGTTGCTTTATAAGCACCATTAAAAATATCCGGAATTATACTTGTCGCCTCAATATTATATTCGTTTTTATTGATAAATACCGTAGGGATTTTGTAATTTAGGAGACTTTCCAAATGCTCTAATTTATTGTTGGTTTTAAACAAACCGACTATGACTCCTTCTATTTTTATATTTATGAGCGATTGAAGATAAAACTCTTCCGTAGAAACAGAGTTGTTTGTAGGAGCTATATATAAATGATATTTTCTTTTTTGAACATATTTTCGTACGCTTTCAATGGCATCTAAGTAATAGTTGTTATCTATTTCCGGAACCATAAAACAGATGGCTCGTGTTTGTTCCTGATTTAAATAAACCGGTATATTTGGTTGATAGCCTAATCTGCGGGCTGCTTCCCAAACTTTTTCTTTTGTTTTTTGGCTTATTTTAGGGTGATTGTTTAAAGCACGTGATACTGTTGATGCGGAAATATTAACAACTTTGGCAATATCTTGTACGGTAACGTTTATCTTGTTATTATCTTTCTTCTTCAAAATTTTGTTCTTTTTTTTTGTCTTTCATAGTAAGATGTTAGTACAAAATTATATAAAAATATTTAAATGCTGAATTGTAGATAAACTATCTTTCTTTAATAGCTGATAAAAAAAATATTTCGTATTTTTATAAAAAAAATGGAAATGAAAAGATTTGATGAAGATTTTCGTACTAAATTGTACGATGCAATAAAAAAAATTGAAGATAATTCCCTAACTGAGATCGTTGTGATAATTAAGCCATCTTCGGGAAAATATCGTGATATTCCGGTTTGGAGTGGAGCAATTATTGCCGGCTTACTCTATACATTTTTTATGTTTTCACATATTGAGTTTGATGTGTATTTGATTTATGCATTTACCATTCTTAGTTTTTTTGTGGTATGGTCATTAGTGTCTGCAACAAATTTTATTCAAAAATTATTTGTAAAAAAATCGCGAAAGCAAAAAAATGTAGAAATTAGAGCACGAGCTATTTTTCAAAAAGGTGGGATACGATTTACACAAGAACGAATTGGTGTTTTATTTTATGTTTCTTTATTGGAAAAAATAGTTTTTATTTTGCCCGACAGAGGTGCAGAGCATTCAATTCCGGATGAAGAATGGAAAAATATGCGTTCTGATTTTCAAACAATATTTAAGGCAGATGATATTGCTGCCGAACTACTTCAAAAATTAGACAATTGGCAGCCGGTTTTTGCAAAATACATTCCACCCGTAGAAAATGATATTAACGAATTACCCGATGATTTGGAAGTTAATTTATAATTTGAAATTTTAAATCTAGAATTATTATCGTGAGACAGTATATTTTTCAAAACACTATATCCAAACGCAAAATATTTCGTTTTGTGGGAATATTTTCAATAATTAGTTTGGGCATTTTAATTATTTTTTTATTTGTTCCTGAAATTTTAATGGCGCGTCCCGGTGGTGGGCAGTCTTATTCAGGAGGCAGTGGCAATAGTGGTGGCGATGGTATTGGAGGATTAATTTTTTGGTTAATTTTACAACTGCCGCCTCAAATTTCTATCCCCTTGATTATTGTAATTATTGTGTTTTATTACTTTAAAAATAAAAAAGAAAAAGGACATGATGTGAGCGTTGCATCAACTCCAACTTATTCAAATAAGTTTAATGAATTTAATAGTGTAGAGCAAAGTATAGAACGTTTCAAACAAAAAGATCCTGATTTTTCTCGCCTTTTATTTTGGGATTTTGTTACGTCAATTTATCATAAATATTACACTTACCTTGGTAAAGCAGACTTTAAAAATATCAAACCCTTTATTGCTTCTTATATTTGGGAACAGGCACAAAATAACCCTTTGAATAAACAAACGGATATTTCGGAAATTGTAATAGGAAATATTAATTTTATAAGTGTTTTTGAAGATGATAAATATACAGGAATTGTTGTAGATATAAAATCAAATTACACAAAAACAAAAGCAGGGAAAAGTACACGTTTTGTTTTAACGGAGCGTTGGTTATTTAGCCGGAAAAGGGGAGTTCTATCAAAACCACCTGAAGAAATGCGCGATTTAAAATGCCCCAATTGTGGTGCGCCTGCTGATTTTAATGATGCCGGCGAATGTCAGTATTGCAATACATTTATCGTAGCCGGTGAAATGCAATGGTTTGTTAATCAAATCAGTATAATAAAACAGGAAGTGTTTAAAACACAAGGTTTAGCACATTATGAACAAGAAATAGGCACCGATTATCCTACCATTGTCAGTCCTGCCATTAATACATATATTCAGCAATTTACTCAAAGTCATCAATTAAAGGATTGGAATCTTTATTGGCAAAATTTTACTGATAATATTGCTTATAAATATTTTATCGAAATATATCATGCTTGGTCAGAAATGCAATGGCAAAAGGTAAGACATTTACTTTCAGACAGGCTTTATGAGTCGTATAGTTTTTGGATAGAGAGCTATAAGCGCGAGCATTTGCAGAATCGTTTGGATAATTTAAGCATCAAAAGGATTGATATGGCAGCTATTGAATCAGATAAATATTACGAAGCATTTACCGTACGCATTTTTGCATCTTGTTATGACTATGTCATAAATCGCGAAGGAAAACTTATTGGAGGTTCAAAGAAAAAAGCCCGATATTTTAGCGAATATTGGACATTCATGCGCCGCAGCGGTGTTGAATTTAAGGAATCGGAATTTAGCTTACATAATTGCCCTAATTGCGGTGCTCCGGCTGATAAAATTGGACAAGCTGCCGTTTGTGAATATTGTGGTGCAAAAATTAGTAACGGTGATTTCTCTTGGATTTTAACAAGAATTGTTCAAGACGAAGAATATACCGGCTAATAAAAGCTCATTAGGTCATTGGTAATCACTTTAATCAAAAGAATTAATGGAATCAATAAAAAAAATATTCAAAATAGGAAATGGTCCTTCAAGCAGTCATACCATGGGACCAAAATTTGCCGCCGAACAATTTGCCGAGAAAAATACTGATGCAGATGCGTTTAAAGTATATTTATACGGAAGCCTTGCGCTTACAGGCAAAGGGCACATGACCGATTATATTATTGAAAAAACACTGTCCAAACCGGTAGAATTTATTTGGAAAAATGATGAAACTTTGCCTTTACATACAAATGGAATGCGTTTTGAAGCATATGTTGCAGGGAAAAAGACCGATGAATGGGAAGTATATAGCATTGGCGGAGGTGAAATTATGGATAAAAACAGTGAAGCCGGTGAAGTGCATATTTATCCGCAAGAAACCATGAAAGAAATACTTATCCACTTGGAAAAAGAAGGAGGCACCTTGTGGGAATATGTGCTTAAAACAGAGGGTGAAGAACTGGTTGATTATTTGAGAAAAGTATGGGAAACCATGAAAGATGCCATTCACCGTGGACTTGAAGCAGACGGTACCCTGCCCGGAGTATTGAAACTGCGCAGAAAAGCACCTTCGTATCACGTAAAAGCACGAATGCAAAATAAATTTGCCGAAGACGATACTTTTCTTTTTGCTTATGCACTGGCTGTGTCTGAAGAAAATGCAGCGGCGGGAAAAGTGGTAACAGCACCTACTTGCGGTTCATCAGGAATTTTACCTGCCGTTTTGTATCTTTTTTATAAAAAATATGATTTTTCAGAAGAACGAATTATAAAAGCACTTGCCGTAGCCGGACTAATCGGTAATTTGATTAAAGAAAATGCTTCAATTTCGGGTGCGGAAGTGGGCTGTCAAGGCGAAGTGGGTGCTGCTTGCTCAATGGCTGCCGGTGCATGTACCCAACTGTTGGGTGGTACAAACTATCAAATTGAATATGCTGCTGCATCGGGTTTGGAACATCATCTGGGTTTAACATGCGACCCTGTTGCAGGTTTGGTACAAGTACCTTGTATTGAACGTAATGCTTTTGGCGCACAGCGTGCATTGGACGCTGCATTATACGCCATCCATTCCGATGGCAGGCACATGATTCCTTTTGATAATGTGGTTGAAGTGATGGAACAAACCGGACATGATTTACCAAGTTTGTATAAAGAGACTTCATTGGGCGGTTTAGCTACAATTGGAATAAACGGCAGACCCCCTAAATAGTGCTCTTCGTAGCCCAGCTCTCCTGAGCTGGAAAAAATATAGTAATCACAGTTCAGGAGAACTGTGGTACGGAGGATTAAAATTGGAAGCGTAATAAAAATACATAAAACAAACCAAATTGATAATCATAAGTAATACTTCCGGTTTCTATATTATAGGTTTCGAGTAATATATTTTTATGATTGGTGAGATTTTGCACATCAAGAGCAATTTCCGTGTTCATTTTTTTATGATTCAATTTAAAGGAGATTCTTCCGTCTAACCTAAAATATGCCGGATAACTCGGCTCATAAGCACGTTGATAGTCCAATATTTTTTCTCCGTAATATTGCGATAATTCCAAATCAACCGGAATATAATGTTTTCCACCGGCTGTTACGGTTTTAAAATCAAGCGATAAAGAATTATGTTTGCCAATCTTAAACGAATATCCGGCAAGAATATTTAAAACATAATTGCTGTTATATATGGTATTACGCTCAATATTATCGCTACCTTTATATTTAGAATCAAACAGCGATGCGGTAATTAGGAAATAATAGTTTTTACTGATAAATTTTTCAAAAGTTAGTTCAATACCGTAGTTTTTGCCACTACCTTTATTTACCAAACTGTCTTCACGGTCAGAGTAAAAATCATTTCCAAAATTAATTAACGAATAATAAGAAGGTTTCTGCTCTACGGGAATGCTGTATAAATCTTGGTAATAACTTTCTATTTTTAATCGTAAATTTTTGTTAATAAGATAGTTATAGGATAAAATGTAATGATTGCTTTTTGAAAAATCCATGTTTTTATTCGTTAATACTTTTTCACCCGAATTAAGTTTTGTTTCTAAAAAATACAAAAAACGCGGTTGTAATTGACTATGCATTCCAAATCCGGCACTTACCGAATGTTTTGCATTAATATCCCATTCAATGCTTAGTCTTGGTTCTATAGTCCAATGATTATTTAATGTGAAATATTGAAAGTGTATTCCACCGTAAATACTTAAATTATCATTAAAGTTATGTTGAAATTGTCCGTAAGATTGTATCAATAACATTTTCTTGCTTTCAACTTGTGTTAATCGATAATAGGTATAATCGGCAAGCAATGCACTATCTTGATAATTAGCTGAATACAAATCAAAGATTATCCCTAAATTGTAATTGTTTTTTGCATTTAATTTTTGTGAAAACTTACTTGTAAACGAATATTTTGTTTCAGAAGATTTATCACCATAATAATTTAAAGGCGGAGCATTTTTGTATGCTGAATCCGCTTTAGTGCTTGTTCCTGTATAAGATGCAGCAATAGTAGAATTAATACGTGTGTTTTTATTGAAAAAATACACATGCTCTATACCTGTTACACCCATATCGGAAT
This sequence comes from Bacteroidales bacterium, assembly GCA_021647685.1. Classification (GTDB taxonomy): domain Bacteria; phylum Bacteroidota; class Bacteroidia; order Bacteroidales; family NBLH01; genus NBLH01. The sequence continues at coordinate 5,691 of JAKIUH010000100.1, read as the reverse complement.
CAAAGCGAAAATCTAAATTATCGTGTCCAAAGGTCCAGTCACCTTCTTTACGGTCTTTATTCAAAACTTCAATATAGGATGTTCCGCCCACTCCAAACAAGGCAAAACGACCGGCTTTTTTTGTCGGGAAATTTAATTTAAAGGATAAATCCTGATATTGTGGAATACCGGAAACTCCAAAATTTATTCCTAAGGCATCAAAAACTGCCAGTGTAGAATATCTATAACTGACAAGGTATGATGATTTTGAGTTTTTTGCGAAAGGTCCTTCGGCGCCCAGTTCAAAACCGTTCATGCCTATTTGTGCTACAAATTCATGTTTTTTATTGTTGCCGTTTCGCATTTTAAGGTCAAATACACCGGCTGTGGCATTTCCGTATTCAGCCGGAAATGCACCGGTAAAAAAATCAGAATTATCCAAAAGGTTATTGTTCAATATGCTAATCGGTCCTCCTGTGGTACCTAATGTTCCAAAATGGTTTGGGTTGGGAATATTAATTCCTTCTAATTGCCAAAGAAGCCCCAGAGGAGAGTTTCCACGAATGATAATATCGTTGCGTTGGTCGCCGGCAGCCATAACACCGGCATAATTAGCAGCCATTCGGGCAGGATCAAACCATGTTCCCGCATATCGTTCGGTTTCTTCTACTGTAAATGAGCGGGCACTAACTTGCGCCATCTCATTCAAAGGTTTGTCTTTTCTTCCGTAAGCTTTAACCACCACTTCGTCGGTAGTTATTATCATTTCGGTCATTTCAATATTTAAAATGAGTTCTTTACCTGACTTGATGGTTAAAGCTCTTAAATATACGGGTTTATAGCCCATAAAACGAACTGCTATATCTTGTTTCCCAATAGGGACGTTTTTCAAAACAAAACTTCCATCATTTTCAGAAACAGCACCTATTAAAGGCGAACTGTTTATAACAATAATATTAGCTCCGGGAATGGGGCTTTTGGATGTGGCGTCTATTACTGTTCCACGAACAGTTTGCGTGTATTCTTGTGCTTTGGCTGTATTAACAAATAGCAGTAAAGCTATTAATAAAAGCTGAATTTTCATGAGTATATTTTTTAATTATTTTCAGTGGGCTCATGGAACATCCACTAATATAAGGGATTTTCCTTACTTTTGTACCTAAATAATCATGCCTCTGTGTCCGACAGCTGGCGGGTGGATGTTTCATGAGCTTATTTTTTAATTATTTCCAATGGTCACAAAGAGCTGCATAATTAAATTAAATACTTCTATGATTGTTACATTATCTAATGCCGTATTAAATTTTAGAAACTGGTTTTCTTATTTTAGCTGAAAGTTTGCTTCTACTAAAATAAGAATTTTTTTTAATTCAATAATCTGATTAATTTTACGTTCATAATAAAGAGGCTGATATTTACTGTTTATGAAAAGTGTAATTTATTTATGAATTGAACAACGATTATTAAGATACTTACACACATTTTTAGTAATACTTTAGATATATTTGTGAGTGAAAGCTTGTTAAACAGTCCAATATCTTAATGAGACAATTTTAAAAACCTACGAGTTAAATGTGCATTAAGATTGTTTTAAATAAACTTACCGATGAACAGTAAATAGAGTTTCAGAATTTAGTTTATGATTTAAATCACAATAATTATGGATAATTATTTTAATAAACTTAGTGATATTGTTAAAAATCATTTGATTTTTGATTTGAGTATTCATGAAAAAAATTCTGAAAAAATTAGAGCAGCTTATCGTGATTTGGAAAAACGACTTTCAAAAAAAAGCAGCAATCGTATATTATTAAGAAAAGCACGGTTTGTGAGTATTGAGTTAATTGAGAATGTAATGCGCTATGGTTATTTTAACGGAATATATCAGAGTTTTGTTAGCATTGCATTTTACAAAAACAAATTTTATTTTTCTAGTGGAAACCTTGTTGCCAATCAAGAGGTTGAATATATCGAACATCGACTTAAAGAAATTAATTCGGCATATCTTTCCGACAAGCCGCGACATGTGTTGCGAAATATGTATCGTAATAAATTATCGCAAGTAGGTACTTCTGAAAACGATATAAAAATTGGTATTTTAGAACTTGCCCGGCGTTTAGACGATAAAATTTATTATCGTTTTAATAAAATAAACAATGAATTTTCTGAGTTTACCATAATTTGTACAATCAATGCATAAAATTCTTATTATTAACGGACATCCGCGCAAGGATAGTTTCAATTTTGCATTAGCTAATCATTATAAATTGGGTGCAGATGATTCCGGTGCTAAAGTTAAGGTCATAAATATTATCGATTTAGATTTTGACTTGGAAAAAATTTTTTTGATAATTATCAAACCGATGAAGATATTAGAATAGTTCAGGAATTAATTCTTTGGGCAGATCATATGGTTTGGGTTTTTCCAATTTGGTGGTACACGATGCCGGCTTTAATGAAATCTTTTTTCGAGCAAACTTTTCTTTCCGGTTTTGCTTTTAAATATTTAAAAAGTGATAAAGTTATTAAATGGGAGAAAAAACTTAAAGGAAAAACAGCGCATATAATAGCTACTTTAGATGCTCCACCATGGTATTATAAGTATTGGTTGGGCGATCCCGTAGGCAAAACTTTACGAGCAATATTTGATTATTGTGGTATTAAACTAACAAAAAGAACTTATTTGGGCTCTGTAAAAGTTTCTAATGAAGAACAGCGGAAAGTATGGTTGAAATTTGTAAAAAAACTCGGTAAACAATTAAAATAGTGTTTTTATTAGTTCTTTCATTTTTCAGCTGCTAAAATAGGAATTTGCATAAATAGATAACTTTTTATTTATTATACTGTAAATCAGTTATTTGTGCAAGTGTTTGCATGCTGTTTTTTAGAATATCAGCGAAAATTAAAAGTATATTTATTTAAGCATTTGCCCTTTAAAACCGTAAGCTTTTGTAAATGAAATTCTCGTTCCGTTATCGTTTCGTGTATAAGTAGTTACCACCACTTGTTTTTGAAAACTACCTTCATCCATATATCTGGGGTCTATAGTAACAATAATAATTCCGGTTTCTCCGGGTTTAATTCTACGTTTTAAAACGGTTACTCCAACACCTTTTGGTACAAAAATTTCACCTACAATCAAATCATATTTTCCTGTATTCTTAATTAAGATTTTATGTTCGGTAAGATTTTTTAGAATTCCAAAATCAAAAGATTTTTCGGAAATGCTTCTTGAAGCATTATCTTCAACTTGCGCAAAAGCTGAAAATGAGCCAATAAGAATGAATAAAAACAAAATATGAACACTTTTATACTTCATAACTACTTAGTTTAGGTTCTATAAAATTACGGAATAAAATGTAATTTATTATCATAAAAAAGTATTTTTTAAAGGATTATGTAAAAAAAAAAGTCATCTGAATAATCAGACAACTTTTTTTAAAATTTCTTTTTGTACTTTTTAAAGTACTTGACCCTTAAATCCGTAGGTTTTTGTCAGTGTGATTTTTGTTCCGTTGTTGTTTTGAGTATATGTTTTTACAACAACCTGTTTTTGGAATTGTCCTTCTTTCATGTATTTAGGATCAATTACTACAACAATTACACCGGTTTCTCCGGGTTGAATTTTACGTTTTAATACAGTAACTCCCACACCTTTAGGAACAAAAATTTCACCTATAACCATTTTGTTTTTGCCCGTATTCTTGATGGTAATTTTGTGCTCGGCAACATTTTTAACAACACCAAAATCATAAGCTTGAGCACTTAGACTTCGGGTTTTTCCAAAATTGCCAAACATCTCAACTTCTTCATCTTCAACTTGTGAAAAAACTGAAAATGAAAAAGCAAAAACAAAAAGCAGCAGAGTAGAAATGTGTTTTAATTTCATAATATTAAAGTTTTAATTAACAATACAAATTTACAAAAAAATATGCTTAGTTTGTGTCCAAAACGATAATATACACTAATTTAGTATTGAAATGCAGCCTTTTGTTGACCAAATGTACTTTTTTTTTGACAGAATTATAAAATAAATCCTCAAAAAAGCAGAAACACTTTATTGAGGATTATTTATTCTAATTGTTGATTTGGTTATTTCATTTTAAAATGATCACCGGTTTCTTTAATAATTCTTCTGTACCAATCTTCTCCGTAACCGGGTTGTTTTAATTCAGGGTTTACATATTTATACCCTTCGGGTATTTCCTTTTTTGTTTTTACATTACCGTCCATATATTTGGCAAACAAATAGGCATACAATTCCTGCCATTTTTTTAATGTATTACAATATTCATTAAATACATTAAAATTATTTCCTGTAAGATTGGGTTTATTCCCATTACTTAAAAATGAATTTCCCTTTGTTATCTGAATACTTGAAGGTGGATAGCTAAATCTTATTAATCTTTTTCCAATCTTATATCTAAATAAAAATGGTAAATCAAAATCATCTAACGAAAATGAATTGTCAAATATAATTGGTCTTTTAATGTTTGAATTAAGTAAAAAATAATGAGGTAAAACAATGTAATGATTTATAAAACTATCAATCGTTGAAACAATATGAGGATATTTAAGATTACTACCCGAAAAAGATTTGAACTTTTGATTTATTTCATCTTTGGCAATATTGGTAAAAGATAGACAAGCAACTCCTGAAAATTTACTATTTTCATCAGTTATTTCTTTTGTTAATGTTTGTAGTTTATAAGCAATTGAAGTTGTTTTACCGCTACCTGGACAAGCATTTAAAACAACTTTACCACGAGCATTTAAATATTTATCTATTTCATCATTTTTATCAAACATCTTTACCAATTATGTGAGTTAATGCTCTATTTATATAGTCTGGGACACAAAAATATGACTTAGCATCTTCAATATTGTCATTTATGTATATTGCAAAATCTTGTGCAAATTCAGCTTTTGCAGGTAAACTTTTCCATAATAATAATGCAATTTTAGAATGTTGCTCTTCACTGAACTTATTGTCTTTAATGGGTAATGTATCAATATATTCAACAATTGATTTAATTTTTTTTTCGTTTTCAACTTCAAGATATTTAATAAGAAAATTATCTTTAAACTTTGTTCTTTCTTTGTCTATATTGCATAAAGCTAATTCAAATTCAAAAGTTTTATAGGCTGTTTCTATCACAATATTCGGTATTCCATTTTTTACAGAATTTTCAAGGGATCGACAAGCCAGAGTATTTAGTCATATCTTTGTCAAAGAAGTAGATCGTTCATTCACTTCCGTCAACTCTGAAGTTGTAATTGAAGAAGTAAAAGAAGGACGAATTGTTGTCGTTTTAGATGGCTTTGACGAACTTTTACACGATAGTAATCCCACTGAAGATAATAATGGCTTTGAGAATGCAGAGCCTATGCTAGAAACTATTAGTGAACTTCTTGTAAATAAAGCTAAAGTAATTCTCACATCAAGACGTTCTGCTATTTTTGATGGTGAAATGTTTGGAGAATGGGTCGAAAAATATACAGATAACTTTACAATTAGCAGATACCGGCTTGAAAAACCCATGATAAACGACTGGCTTACTCCAAATCGTCTTGATTTGTTGAATAGCACAGAAATATTCGACATCTCTAAATTAGCAAACCCAGTCTTACTAAGTTTTCTTAGATTTGTAGATGATGATTATTTTAAACAGCTTTGTGCTCAACCAGCATTAATTGTAGAGAAATACTTCT
>JAKIUH010000099.1 GCA_021647685.1 Bacteroidales bacterium | reverse complement strand
TAAGTTGAAGTTATTTTTGTGTAGAACAAGGCAAAAATTTTTAGCATAGCAGTAGCTATGGTTAAAATTTTTAACAAAGTTCTACGCAAAAAGAACGAAACTTGGTATGACTAAAACATGCTTGACAGGACACTATGTTCATTCTTAAACCCTTTAAGTTCTATATAAATTCAAAGTGGCAATTAGTAATTGCCATTTTTGATGATTGTTAATTGCGAAAATTTGACGATTGCAAGTTACTGCTTACAAATATACAACAGAAATAAAATATTGATTATTAGATATATATTATTGTGAAAGTTAAGTTATTTAAAATAGTTCAACACTTCATTATTATTTGTAGTATTTGAACTTTTAGGCTTTGAACTAATTTCAATAATCTTTGTTTTTTGTAATTGCCCGTTCAATAAATACAGAAAAGAACCGGTAATTACCGGTAATTGCGGATTAAAACTTACGGGTACTAATTTGTAGGCTATTTCAAAGTTTTTTTGTTCGGGTAATTTATTCCAGTAAAATTCTACTTTTCCATTATCAAAAGAAAATGAAGCAGATTGTGATTCCAGTAGGCTTGCTTTATAGCCCGAAGGAATTTGTTCTTCAATTCTTGCCGCAGATGTAGCTAATCCTCTACTAAGAAGCAATTTTACAATGATGCTTTTTTGGTCTTTTGAGTAATAAGGCTTTAGCCTTAAGCATTGAACAATATTTTTATCTTTGGGAGGAAAATTAATATTTTCAGAACTTATTTGTGTTATTCCCGTGCTTTCTCCTTCACCAACTACTCTGATTTGCAAATTGTTTAGAAATACATTACCTCGTTGATTGTTAAAAATGTAGGTAAATTGTCCGGGAATTTTATAAATACCTTTTGCCGTTTTACTTACCACAATATCGTACATAAGTGTAAACTTTCCCTGACGCGGTAATCTAAGCCATACCAATTTTATTTGTCCGTTTGAAAAGTAAAAATCAGCACTTTGCGAAATTCCTTCAAAAGCCATAAATCCTTTTGGTAGTTGTTGTTTAAACTCGGCATAATGCATTAAGCTTTTTTTGTCAATGGTTAATTCTACCGTAAACCGTTCTCCTGCATGTACCGTATGCGGAAAATTAGCATAAACTTGCACTTGGCTTTTCAAACTACCGAAAAATAAATTTATCAATATTATTACGGACAAGCTAAAAACTCTCATGAGTAAATTTTTATATATAAATTTAAGAACAAATATACTAATAATGTCGTGTAAACAATACTTTTTTTTTGAAATATCAACGAAGCTATTTCTTGTAACTAAAATAAAAGCCGTTTTGCATATTAACAAAACGGCTTCAACGATACTGCTTTCACTTATTTATTGATAAGCCTCTAATTCATCAAATTGAAGATATTTATAGATATCACTTTCCTCAGGAGTAATGTATTTATTATAAATTTCAAAATATTCCTCAGGAGAAGGTATTTCACGTTTTACCGAAATTATGGCAGCTAATTCTGCCGAACCGAGAAATACTTGCGCACCTCGTCCCATACGGTTATCAAAGTTTCGCGTAGATGTTGAAAAAACAACCGCATTATCCGGTACTCTTAATTGATTACCCATGCATAATGAACAGCCCGGAACTTCTATACGAGCACCAATTTTGCTAAAAGTAGAAAATTTTGCTTCATCTTTAAGTTGCTGTTGATCCATTTTTGTAGGCGGAACAACATAAGTACGCATTTCAGGATTTCTTTCAAAAGCATCCCAAATTTTACCTGCTGCTCTAAAATGTCCGATATTGGTCATACATGAGCCAATAAATACATCATCAACTTTTGTTCCTGATACTTCCGATAATAATTTTACATCATCAGGATCATTGGGGCAAGCCACAATAGGTTCACTAATCTCCGATAAATCAATTTCCAATACAGCCGCATATTCTGCATTCTCATCGCGCTCCATTAATTTTGGATTTGCCAACCATTCATTAAGTGCATCAATACGTTTTTGAATGGTTTCTGCATCTTTATACCCGTCTTTAATCATCTTCTTTAATAAAGCAACGTTTGAACGGATATAAGTAGCTATTGTTTCTTCCGATAGTTTAATTGTAGCAGCTGCTGCACTTCTTTCGGCAGCCGCATCGGTTAATTCAAAAGCTTGTTCAACAGTAATATCCGGCAGACCCTCCATTTCTAAAATTCGCCCGTTGAATACATTAATCTTATTTTTCTTTGGCACGGTAAGCATGCCTTTTTGTATTGCAAAATAAGGAATTGCATTTACCACATCACGCAAAGTAATACCGGGTTTAAGTTTTCCACTGAATTTCACTAATACAGACTCAGGCATATCTAAGGGCATAAAACCTAATGCACCGGCAAAAGCCACTAAACCTGAGCCGGCAGGAAATGAAATTCCCATTGGGAAACGTGTATGCGAATCACCTCCGGTTCCCACAGTATCAGGAATTAACATACGGTTTAACCAAGTATGAATAACCCCGTCGCCGGGCATTAATGATACTCCTTTACGTTCAATAATAAATTGAGGCAGTTTTTTATGGGTTTTAATATCTGCTTCTTTGGGATAAGCTGCCGTATGACAAAATGTTTGTAAAAATAAAGGAGTTTGAAATTTCAAACAGGCTAATTCGGTTAATTCATCAGCAGTCATCGGGCCTGTTGTATCTTGCGATCCTACTGTGGTCATTAATGGCTCCACAGATTCGCCGGGCAGAACTCCTTTCTTACCACAAGCTTTACCCACCATTTTTTGCGCCAAAGTATAAGCCTGATTTTCTTTATGTTTAACTTGCTCAGGTTTAATAAAGATATCCGATTTCGGTAATCCTAATGCTTTACGTGCTTTATCGGTTAGTGAACGTCCGATAATTAAAGGAATACGTCCTCCTGCACGATATTCATCGGCTAATGTATCCGGTTTTAATTCAAAAGTTGACAGTATTTCACCATCTTGATTGGTAATCTCACCTTTTTCTGTATTAATGGTAATAACATCACCTCTTTTCAACTTGGTAACATCACAGGTAATAGGCAAACCTCCTGAGTCTTCAACCGTATTAAAGAAAATAGGTGCAATTACACCGCCTAAAATTACGCCTTCACGCTTTTTGTTGGGTACATAAGGAATTTCTTCGCCAATATGCCATAAAACCGAGTTTGTTGCTGATTTTCTTGAAGAACCGGTACCTACTACATCCCCTACAAAAGCAACTTTATGACCTTGCTTACGCCATATCGCAATGGTTTTAATTCCATCAGGGAAACTACTTGCTCCCATTGATAAAGAGTGTAATGGAATATCCGAACGGGTAGATGCATCAGAAGCCGGTGAAAAGTCATCAGTATTAATTTCACCATCAACTTTATATACTTTTACGGTAATTTCTTTGGGTAATTCAGGTTTTGAAGTAAACCAATCGGCATTTGCCCATGATTCGATAACTTTTTTTGCTGCCGGATTACTTTTTGAAAGTTCCAATACTTCATCAAAAGCATCATAAACCAAGGTAATTCCTGATAATGCTTCAACTGCTTTATCGGCTAATTCATTATCTTTTAATGCTTCAATAAGATATTGCACATTATAGCCACCAATCATGGTAGCCAATATCTCAATAGCTTTTGTTTTGTCAATTAGCGGACTGCTTTTTGCTCCTTTAAGAATGTCACCAAGAAAATTTGCCTTAATCTCAGCAGCCGGATCCACTCCGGGCGATATTCTTTGGGTAAACAAATGCATTAAGAAATCTTCTTTTCCGCTTTCAGGATTTTCCAATAGCCTGCAAACCTCTGCTGCTTGTACCGAATTTAACGCCAAGGCAGGAATGCCTTTTGCATTTCTCTCTTTTTCGTGTGCTAAATAAGCATTTATAATTTCGCTGTTCATAATTATTAATTAAATTACTTAATTTTATATTCAATCTCACAAAAGTATAAATATTTAGATAATTATAATTTGAAAATTGTTATTAATTGTTAAATCTATCTATAAAAACATGTATATTTGCTTTAAAATTATAAACCATGATATTTATACCCGATCTTTTAAAAGAGAATTTTAAAATTTCTATTGATTCTATCAGAACTAATTTGTTACGTTCAATACTTACCATTTTAATTATCGCTATTGGTATTATGGCATTAGTGGGTATTTTAACAGCCATTGATGCCATTAAAAACTCGATTAGTGATAAATTTTTAATGATGGGTGCTAATACTTTTACCATTGAAAGTAGAGGAATGCGTGTACAAATTGGAAAAAACCGGTATAGAGCTAAAAATTTTTCATACATTAGTTTTAAACAAGCCCAACGTTTTAAAAAAGAATTTAATTTTCCGGCAAAAGTAAGTATTTCAATATTTGCTACAGGAACAGCTACCGCAAAATATAAATCAGAAAAAACAGACCCAAACACACTGGTTATTGGTGCAGACGAAAATTACCTTTTTACAGGCGGCTACGAACTGGATAAAGGACGTAATTTTACAGAAACAGAGATTCAAAACAGTAGAAACCTTGCTATTATCGGTAGTGAACTTAAAACTCAACTTTTTAAGAAAAAAGAAGACCCTATAAATAAAATTATTTCTATTGGCGGAAAACGTTACAAAATAATCGGTGTACTAAAAACCAAAGGTGCCAGTATTGGTTTTAGCAACGATAGGGCTTGCATGATTCCTGTCACCAATGTGCGCCAATACTTTTCGCGTCCTCAAATGTCTTTTAAAATCAATGTCATGCCGGATCGCCCTGAGCTCATGGATATTGCAATAGGTGAATCCGAAGGACTTTTTCGGATAATTCGCAAATTGGATGTTACCGATGAAACCGATTTTAATATCTCAAAAAGCGATAATTTGGCACAAATGCTCTTGGAAAATATCAGTTTTGTAACAATAGCAGCTACAATTATCGGTATCATCACACTTTTTGGAGCAGCTATTGGTTTAATGAATATCATGCTGGTATCGGTTTCGGAACGTACTCGGGAAATAGGTACCCGAAAAGCTATTGGCGCCAAATCGTCAACCATTAAACAGCAATTTCTTTTTGAAGCAATTGTTATTGGACAATTAGGCGGGATTCTTGGAATTATTCTTGGAATTATAATTGGTAATCTTGTAGCTGTATCAATTGGAACTTCATTTATAATACCTTGGATATGGATATTCGGAGGTGTTGTTTTGTGTTTGTTTGTAAGTTTGGCATCGGGTATGTTTCCTGCCGTTAAAGCTTCTAAATTAGATCCGATTATTGCTTTACGGTATGAGTAAAAGAGGTATGAATTCTTCTTTGTTGTTCAACGTTTTGAAGTCCGTTGGAACTTCAAAAGTTTCTTCCCTAGGTTTATTAAAATCTAAAAAATAAAAACCTATATATCAGCACATTAATCTATTAACAAAAAAAACAGTAAAAAAAAGTTTGGCAAATAAAAATCTTTAACATAGCTTTGTAGCGTTATTTCAAATCACCTTTCTTTACAGAAAAGTTGTTTGAATTTATACAGAAGAGTGGAGAGATTAGGCTCTGTGAAGCTCTGACAACCTGCCCGCACGGGCAAGGTGCCAATACCTAAATCAAGGAAAATCCTTGATGATTATAAATTTAAAAACTTAGATCATGAATTTATTTTTTGTCCTTAAATTTATTTATGTAGGTTCAGTATTGATTCTTTCTTCAATTTGGATGCGCATGCAATAGCGTAGGATTTTTTTAACAGGCTTGGTTTAAAAGTTAAAATCTTACGCATACTCATCAGGAATAAGTACTTTGTACTTACTATCCCTTAAAATTCTATTATCATAAACAAAATCCAATATCATGTCTAAAAAAGCAGTTATAAAAATTGGCGGTTCTGTATTAAAAAATCAAAAATCGGTAGAACAGATACTTCGCATCTTAAAATCCTATAAAAAAAATCCGGTGATTGTGGTTTCTGCATTTTACGGAATTACCGACAAACTTAAACAAAGCCTGGAAAGTTTGTTGAATGAAGAAAACACACTCAATAGTCTGTTTGAAGAAATACTACGAATTAAATCATCAATAATCATTGAACTGATTGATGATGATAAAATCAGACAAAACACCTTAGATGAGTTGAATAAAGAATTAAGAAATTTACGCCAATACCTGCAAGGCATCTATTATATTCGCCATATTCCTGAAAAAGCATACGACTATGTATTAAGTTTTGGTGAAAAGTTTAGTGCGCTATTGCTTAAAGGTATTTTTGCAGATAAAAACATTGCATCAGAAATAGTATATCCTGAGGAAGCAGGATTAATTACCGATGGAATATTTGGGAATGCAAGCATTGACCTAGATGCTGCAAAAAAACAAATTCCTGATAGTTTTACAAAAGATATTGTTTATTTGGTACCCGGATTTTACGGAGTATCAAAAAAATCGGAAATAACATTATTGGGCAGAGGCGGAACCGATTACAGTGCCGCTGCATTTGCATATTGTTTAGATGCCGAAAGTTTAGATATTTGGAAAGATGTAAACGGTTTTATGAGCGGAGATCCCAAACATGTAAACAATCCGCAAAGAATTAAGCATTTAACCTATTCGGAAGCTGCCGAATTAGCATACTTTGGAGCAGGAATACTCCATCCGCGCACGGTTGAGCCGGTTCGTTTGGCAAATATCCCGATAAAATTGTTCAATATTAACCATACAGATTTTATAGAAGCGCAAACCGTTATTGATAGTCATATTTCAATACATCCAAAAGTAAGCAAAAGCGTTACGGTGGATAATAATACCGGCATATTAAAACTGCAAGGACCGGGTGTTGGTTATATACCGGGCATTTTATCCGAAATTAGCAAAACCTTGCACTTGCATAACATTAACATTAATTCGGTAATTACTTCACAAATTGCTATTAATTTATTAATAGATAAAGATTTAATCGATAGTGCTTACCGATTAATCAGTAAATTAAATTTACAGGTTTTAACCAAGATTGTCGTTAAAAAAGATGTTTCCTTGATTGCCGTTGTTGGAAACGGAATGACTGAGGCTTATGGTGTGGCTGCACGAATTCTAACGGCAGTTTCGGAACAGGGTATCAATATTCAGTTAAGCTCCTTAGGAGCTTCTGATGCTGTTACCTACCTTATTGTTGATAAAAAAGACACAAACAAAGCCTTGCAAGAAATACACTATACTTTATTTGAAAAAAAGGCAAATCAACAAATTAATTCATTTATAGAAAACTAGTGTCATGTCAAGCATGTTTTAGTCATACCAAGTTTCGTTCTTTTTGCGTAGAACTGTGTTAAAAATTTTGACCATAGCTACTGCTATGCTAAAAATTTTTGCCTTGTTCTACACAAAAATAACTTCAACTTATACGACACAACACACTTGACTTGACACTAAAGCTAATCAATATTAATAAATTAAAAATCAGAGTCATGAAGAAAAATTATCATTATGAAACACTACAGGTACATGCAGGACATACTCCTGATAACGATACACTTTCAAGAGCAGTACCCTTGTATCAAACAAGCTCGTATGTATTTAAAGATTCGGAACACGGGGCTAACCTTTTTGCTTTAAAAGAGTTTGGAAATATTTATACCCGATTGATGAACCCTACCACTGATGTTTTTGAGCAAAGAGTAGCGGCACTTGAAGGCGGAGTAGCAGCTTTGGCGGTTGCTTCAGGGCATGCAGCACAATTTATTGCCTTAAACAATATTCTAAGTCCGGGTGATAATATTGTTACATCACCATTTTTATACGGAGGTACTTTTAATCAATTTAAACATACTTTTAAAAACCTTGGAATTGAAGTAAAGTTTGCCAAAGACGATACAGCAGAAAGTATTGAACCATTAATTGATGAAAACACAAAGGTTATCTATGTTGAATCAATCGGTAATCCGGGTTTTAGTGTGCCCGATTTTGAAAAATTAGCCGGTTTGGCACAAAAATATGAAATTCCTTTTTTTGTGGATAATACTTTTGGAGCAGGCGGGTATCTGGTAAAACCCATTGAATACGGTGCAAATATAGTGGTAGAATCGGCAACAAAATGGATTGGCGGACATGGAACAAGCATTGGGGGTGTAATTGTGGACGGTGGTAATTTTAATTGGGGCAACGGTAAATTCCCTTCGATAAGCACACCCAGTCCAAGCTATCACGGACTTAATTTTTGGGAGACTTTTGGCTCAGATTCTCCTTTTGGAAATATTGCTTTTATTATTCGTGCACGTGTTGAAGGCTTGCGCGATTTTGGTCCGGCGATTAGCCCCTTTAACTCGTTTTTGCTCATACAAGGTTTAGAAACCTTATCATTACGTGTGCAGCGCACTGTAGATAATGCACTTGAATTGGCAAAATGGTTAGAACAACATCCCAAAGTTGAATCGGTAAATTACCCGGGACTTAAATCAAGTAAAAGCTACAATAATGCAATAAAATATCTGAAAAAAGGATTTGGCGGTGTTCTTTCTTTTACAATTAAAGGTGATTTGGAAAGCACCAAAAAATTTGTTGATAGTTTGGAACTAATCAGCCATTTGGCTAATGTAGGTGATGCAAAAACACTGATTATACAGCCTGCAGCAACAACTCATCAGCAATTATCAAAAGAAGACCAAAAAGCTGCCGGAGTAGCAGAAAACTTATTACGCCTTTCGGTAGGTATTGAACATATTGATGATATTAAAACCGATATTGAAGAAGCATTTAACAAAATCTAAAAAAAAAGAAAAAATGGGAGATTTAATATTTAAAATAGAAGCACAAAGTGAAAGTGCTACAAAAACAAGAGTTAAGGCACGTAATTTTGAACTTATTATTGATGAACCTGAAAGTTTGGGCGGAACTGACAAAGGAGCAAATCCTGTTGAATATCTTCTGGCTTCGTATGCAGGATGTTTAAGTGTGGTGGCACACATAACTGCGCAAGAAAAAGGAATTGTACTGAATGATTTGCAAATTAATATCAGTGGTAATATAAATCCTGAACGCTTTCTGGGAAAATCGAAAAAAGAAAGAGCTGGGTTTAAAAAGATTAATGTTGAAATTACCTTAAATTCAGACATCAGTAACAACGAAAAAATAGAGTGGATTAATGAAATAATTGAAAGATGTCCGGTTGGTGATAATTTAAAAAACGCATCACAAGTAAGTATAAATATTGTGCAGAATAAATTACAGGAAATTAATTCTTGAATTTATTTAATCGACTTAAATAATTATTTCCAGCCGGCTCATAAGGATGTTTTGACAGGTTTCCCTTTATTCGCCGGTTGGTGAATAGATGTTTCAAAAAACTTAAATTCGTAGAATATAGTTTGCAAATTTAAGGAAAAAATAAAAGTTTATATTTGCACTGCAAAATTGCATTTATTTTGTGGTGCAACTTTATTTTTTTACACATGCCTTATAATATCTACAAATACGAAAAAAGATTTGATTTAGAATCGGGAGAATATTTACCTGAACTGGAAATTGCCTATACTACCTATGGTAAACTAAATGAGGATAAAAGTAATGTAGTATGGATTTGTCATGCTTTTACGGCAAACTCAGACCCTGCAGAATGGTGGCACGGTATGCTTGGTAAAGGTTTAACGTTTGACCCTGATAAATATTTTATCATTTGTGCCAATATTATTGGCTCACATTACGGAACAACGGGACCTTTATCGGTTAATCCGGAAACGGGGAAAGCCTATTACAGAGATTTTCCTTTTATAACAGTTCGCGATTTAGTAAAAGCACATCAATTATTAGGGGTTCATCTTAATATCAATAAAATTCACATTTTAACGGGTGGTTCAGTAGGAGGTCACCAAGCAATCGAATGGGCAATTATGCAGCCTGAACTTATTGAAAATTTATTTTTAATCGCTACCAATGCACGCTTTTCGCCTTGGGGAATAGCCTTTAGCAGTTCGCAACGTATGGCAATTGAAGCCGACCCTACTTTTTACGAAGACCATCCTGATGGCGGATTAAAAGGTTTAGAGGCTGCACGCTCCATTGCATTAATCAGCTACAGAAATGCCATTGCTTACAATAAGACACAGGCGGAAAAAAATGATGAAGTAAACAAAAGTTTTAAGGCAGACTCCTATCAACGTTACCAAGGCAAGAAATTAAGCAATCGCTTTAATGCCTATTCATATTACACCCTTTCAAAAGTATTGGACGGACATAATGTAGGAAGAGACAGAGGCGGTATTCAAAAAGCATTATCAAAAATTACTGCCAACACTTTAATCATAGGCATCGATTCAGATATTCTTTTTCTGCCCGAAGAACAAAAAGAAATGGAAAAATACATCAAAAACGCACAATTACATATGATAAAATCTGATTACGGACACGATGGTTTTTTACTGGAATTTGAACAGATATCAACTATTATCAAAAATTTCTTAAAAGTTTCTGTTTTAAAAAATATTTAAAAACAATAAAATCATTTGGCTTAATTAACAAATCGGAAAAAGAGCTTTCGCTATATTTGATAAACCGGAATACTGAATATGCCATAGATGCGATATAAGAAAACGACATGGCAATTCCGGCGCCAAGTAAGTGAAAAGCGGGTATTAAAACCAAAGCAAAAAAAACAATAAAAATTAAACCAATTGCCGAAGCATAAGTATTAATTTTATATAAACCCATTCCCGAAAAATAATGGCTAAGTATCATATTACTTGATAAAGCAACAATTCCGGGAGCCAGTACCCAAATAATCTCATTAACACCCGAAAATTCAACACCAAAAACCAAGCGGTAAAAACTATCAGGTAAAACAGCAAAAAAAGCAATACTCACTAATGAAATTAAAAAGGTAATTTTAAACAAAACAAGCGTTAACTCAACAGCTTTTTTATCATCTTTTACATTTGATATTCGTGCATACTGAACAGATGCAATACTTTGTCCTGCTAGCCAAGTACTCTCACTAAGTTTGACTGCCACCGAAAATTTACCCAAAGCGGCAGTACCTAATAAATGCTCAATAAAATAATAGCTTAAACGGTAATTTATTTTTTGAATAAGATTACTAAGGGCATTATAAGCTCCCAAGCGAATTACTTTAAAAAATAAAATCGAAATTCCTGAAAACGAATAAATAATTATATACTTTTTGGTTTTAATCAAACCCATAATCATTCCGAATAAAGAAGCAGCAAATAAAGAATAAATGTAGGAGTACACTGTAATTTTTTTTTCTACGAAAAAAAAGTAAAGCAGTAATAAAAATACAGTAACCGACTGAAAAAGATTAATTAAATTCCTGTTTTTAATGTCTTCATGACCTAATAGAATTAGCTGATTTATATTTGAAAAAGCAAAAATTACGGATAAAGCCATTACATAAAAAAAATATTTTAAAGGAGCCAAAGGTACTATATAGTAAAGTATGGAGAAAGGAAGAATGGTAATAAAGACCCCTAAGTATGCAATTAATAACAATTGGAAATTATTGTTTCGTGGAACAAAGTAAACAAAGGCACCGGAAAAAAACTCATGAATCAATAAATAAATTGCAACTGATAAAATTATCAGACTTATTATTCCTACTCCACTTGCTCCCAAAACTTTTGAATTAATTACTACTATAACAAGGCTTAATATAGCAGTAAATATTTTTGTGAAAAAAGTATTTAAAATATTTTTAAACATAGTTTAAATTCTGGCATATTGAGCTAATTTAAAA
>JAKIUH010000098.1 GCA_021647685.1 Bacteroidales bacterium | reverse complement strand
TATATAATAAGTTTTATTTGGCAATAAATTATTAATATCTCCTGAATAAGGTCCTAGCTTGCTAATTGACCCCAATGAATTATGTTCATTGTTTAATGTTGGCGAAGATGTTTGTAATGACCAACAATGCCCGTGATCTCTAATAGGTTCTATTCCTAAACTTTTAATAACTCCATAGGCTGTTGCGTTTGTTTGTTGCACATCAACAAGCCCTGTCTCAACACGAATAACAGACTCAAACACTACTGTATTAGAATATATTATCCCCCCGGCAGATTTTAAATATCCACGAACATAATAGCGCCCCATATTCAAATTGTTAATCGCTGAGGTATATATTTTATTACTATCCAAAGAGCCAAAAGCACTTTTAGCATCATCAATTGTTGGTGGGTCTGTTTGAGACCAACAATGTCCGTAATCTTCAAAATTCATCGAGCCAATATTACGAACATTTGAACTTACCAGTAGATTTGTTTCTGATAGTCGGGTTAAACTATCTGTAGTAAACTCAATATCGTCGGCTGTAACTATAAATTTCAAAGTATTTCCATATACATATTCTTTGCCATCATAAACATAAGCTCTAATATAGTGTTCTATCCCGGGTATTATTTTTCTCAGCTCACTAATAAAAGTGTCACGCCCTTCAATTTCACCTAATTCTGTTTTATAATCGTTTATCGTTGGTTCTTCATTAGTGGACCAACAATGTCCATGTTGAATAATTTTTTTTTCTCCAATATCCAAAATGGTACCGTAAGCAACAATTTTTGATGAATTTACCTCAATACTGTCTGTTTTGGTATCCATCACCCTGACGATATCAAACTTCTCGCATGAAACAATCAATATCACAAAGAGGCTACTTATTAAAATGATTATTTTATTATAATTCATTTTTATATTTTTAAAAATACCAAGCTTAATTATTTAATTGTGCCCAACCACCATTTAAATAGCAATAAATATTATTATCTGTACTATCTAAATAAATATCTCCTTCAGTTGGAGATGTTGGTTGAGCCATAGGAGTTAAATGCAAAACGGCATTAATATTAACATTTCCGTTAAAACTAGCAGCACCGCTTGCAGACAGTGTAGTGAATGCTCCACTGTTTGGAGTTGTACTTCCGATTGCTCCCGGACTACTCAAATCCAGATAATTCCCTGTAATAGCCGTACCATTCCACACTCCTGTTGTTATCGTACCAACCGTTATAATATTCGTACCTGTTCTATTATCTACATACGTTTGATTGGCTAATGTACCGCTGGTAGGTAAAGTTACATCGGTTGCAGCCGTGCTGGTAAATTGTACCGTGTTGGCTCCGTTAAAAGTCAATGCGCCACCCGTTGTTAATGCACCGCCCAAACTTACCGAATTGCCACCAATACTCGATACGGTCAAATTTCCTGTATTATCAATACTTGCATCGCCGCTTAATGTTACGCCAGTTGCTACATTACTCGCATTTCCTACAAATATTTGCGCACTGTTCAACACATTACTGCTGGCTACTTGATTATCTACATAGCTTTGATTAGCTAAAGTACCGCTGGTGGGTAAAGTTACATTTGAGCCTGCCGGGTTGGCATTTAAAGTTATATTATCTGTCGTTGTACTAAAACTACCTCCTAATGATATAGTATTTCCACCAATTGTATTTACCGTAACATTACCCATGTTTGTTAAAGTAATATCACCTGTTATCGGTCGCGAAAATAAATTGCTGCCATTTCCAATAAGAATTTGCCCGTCACCACGTGCATCTAATTGTATAGCAGAACCACTCTCTCCTACTAATATTCTACCGTCCAATAAAGCAGCTGTTAAAAAATTATTTTGCACATAGCTCTCAGTTGCAATAGTTCCTGTAACAGGTAAAGTAAGAATTGTATTTCCTTGCGAATTAAATTGAACAGTGTGTCCACCGGATACCGTAAAACTATTACTTATACCCAACCAGTCTATTTTAGTACGATCAGCAGTTGTAAAATGTTCAGGAAAACCGGTATTGTATGCATTAACGATTTCTGTATTGGTCATATCTGCTGTTGCACCATACTCAATGCTATTCAACAAAGTACGGTCTGTACTGTTAAAATAATTTGGGTACCCGCTTTGATAGGCAGCTACAATTTCAGCAGAAGTCATATCAGCAGTTGCGTTTGCTTCAATTCCATCTAGTTTTACACGATCAACAGTTGTGAAATGATCCGGGAAACCGGTGTTATAAGCATTAACAACATCGGCATTACTCATATCTCCTGTATTAGTCCCGCTTAAATTTGCGGCAAAAATGCTTCCTTGAAAAGTACCTCCATTTTGTTTACTTACAAAATCATCGGGTAGTGCAAAACTAACCGTATTTCCACCCGTTCCACCTCCAATAGTAAGTTCAACAATATTTCCTACAATATTTGTTGAAAGCGTTTGTTCATCAGTATTGGTTCCCTGATAAGCAGATAAACTAATTGGGGTTGCATTTGGATTATTTGTAATCACAAGAATATTATTATTGAGACTCAAATCTTGAATTTCATTTAAAGGATCATTATCCGCATCATCCACCTCATCAACAAAAGAACCTCCGTTATTAGAAAGGGTAACTGTATTCCCACTTTTTGAAATACTTTGGAGTTCATTTGAAGGATCAGCATCTGCATCGTCTTTGTTTGTAACATTTAAAGCTTGTAAAGCATAAGGAACTGCAAGTATTTGTGATGTGCCCATAAATTGATAGTTTTCTCCACCATCTATATCTATATCTACTTGAAGATAATAGGTGTTACTGCTCCAATCAATTTGAGAAAAGTTTCCGTTAATTGTAGAGCCACTTCCAACATTTAGTGAAACAATCCCAAATTCATTAGTGGCATACTGAAAAACTTCTGCATAAACAGCTTCACCAACTGCACTCCCGGCAAGAATACTTAAACGTAAGGAAATCATTTTATTTGCAACCAATTGTCCTGAGCCATCTCTTACAACCGCCTGATAGCGAATTGAGTTGGGAACTTGCGCGAACAGCATATTTCCACATATAAAACTGAAACTGATTATTGTAAATATTTTTTTCATTGCTCTTGTTTTTAGTTTTTTGTAGTATAAACCTAATTTAATTAACACGTATTATCTTAAATATCTTAATAAAACTACCGTCTTTAGAAAAGGTTTTTAAATAATAAACTCCATCTTTATACACACTAAAATCTATCGCTGTATTCCTATTGTATATATCATCATATTTAATAAGTTTACCGTTCTGATTAATTAATTGCCATGATAACTTCTTACTATTAGGTGAGATTACTTTCAGATACAAATAATTAGTTACTGGATTTGGATATACTTTAAGTTCAATATCCTCTGATTGATTAATATCAAATATAGCGGTTACTTTTATTTCACTCTGCAAAAAACCCTGAGTAAGTACAAGTTGATCTTTTACATAGGTGGTTGTTTGAAAATCACCCAATGTCCATGAAATTTGAGCTGAGCTATTTGCAAACTCACCTCCGGATGAAAGAATAGTTTCCGGCGATAGTATTTGCCCAAAACAATTTAAATATACCCAAAAAATGGGGTTTAATACTAAAAGTTTTTTCATTGAAAGAATTAGTTTTATGGTTTAATTTGGTCAATCTTTTTTAGATTTGATTTCAAATTTACTAAATAAATTTTAATGCTATACCTTGATAAGTCTATATTGACATTATTTAATCATTGAAAGGAATAATCTTGTATAACAAATACCTTAGTTTGAAATAATGATACTTTCCATTCATCAAAAAATAAAAAAAACATTAAAAAGATAATGTTAATTCGTAGTATGAAAAGGAGGCTTCAAAGCACCAATTTTAATTATCAAAAATTAAAAATACAATTTAAATTAATTATTTTTGTGCTTTCAAATAGAACTTAACTTTATAAACAAAATGTGAAACATCCATGCTTAATAATAAACACGCTGAGGCATGATTATTTAGATATGATAAAATAGTCGTACCCCTTTATTTTGATGGACGTTCCATGAGACAAATGAAAATAATTAAAAAATAAACTCATGAAAATTTTAATTACGGGAACAGCTGGTTTCATAGGTTCTCATCTTGCCGAAACACTAATTAAAAGAGGTGATGAAGTTGTCGGTCTGGATATTATCAACGATTACTATGATGTAAACTTAAAATATGCACGTTTAAAAAAATCGGGTATCGAAAAAGAAAAAATACAAGATAATAAACTTGTAAACAGTTATCTACACAAAAATTATAAATTCATTAAAGTCGATTTACAAAATAAAGAAGTACTCAGTGAACTATTTAAAAATGAGCAGTTTGATGCAGTTTGTAATCTGGCTGCCCAAGCGGGTGTTCGATACAGCTTAAGCAATCCTGATGCTTACATACAAAGCAACATAATTGGTTTCATCAATATTCTAGAAGCCTGTCGTTACAACAAGATAAAACATCTGGTGTATGCGAGTAGTTCAAGTGTATATGGCTTAAACGAAAAAATGCCTCTATCAACCCATCATAACGTTGACCATCCGATAAGTTTATATGCTGCCAGTAAAAAAAGCAATGAATTGATGGCACATACTTACAGCCAACTTTTTAATTTACCCACTACCGGATTACGTTTTTTCACAGTTTACGGACCTTGGGGAAGACCGGATATGGCACTATTTTTATTTACAAAAGCGATATTAAATAATGAGCCTATTGATGTATATAATCACGGTAAAATGATTCGTGATTTTACATATATTGATGATATTGTAGAAGGTATTGTACGAGTTATTAAGAATCCGCCAAAAGGAAATCCCCAATGGTCAGGTAAGCAACCGGAGCCTTCATCATCAATTGCACCTTATAAAATATACAATATTGGAAATAACAATCCTGTTAAACTCATGGATTTTATTGCTGCAATTGAAAAAAAACTAGGAAAAACAGCAAAAAAGAATATGATGCCCATTCAACAAGGTGATGTTCCTGCAACTTTTGCTGATGTAGATGATTTAGTAAAAGATATGGGATACAAACCCAATACACCTATAGAAGAAGGGATCGATAATTTTATCGAATGGTATTTAGATTATTATAATATTTCTTTTTAATCATATAAATCGGTCTGTAAAACAATTATTTTATCCATTTAGTCAAATTTTAAGATAATAAATTCTAAAATATAGTAATTTAACAGACAAAACAAATTGATAACTATTAACAATTCCTGTTTTTAATAGCTATCTTAACCAAATTAAACAAAAATGCAGCAATCCGGCTTTAAAAAAGAGGTCATTATTGACTTTTTTCAAATGACAGCACTTTTTATTGCATCGGTTATTGCTGTATATAAACTTAATCATACATTACGCGATATTTTCTTCCTCATTCCATTAGCTTTGGCTTTTCGGTCGAAAAAGGATTATTTTTGGTTTGCCTATTTTTTTATATTGATTAATGCTCCTGCTAGTTTCTTTGTTAATAGAACACAAGATGCTTTTTTCAGACTACCTTTTTATTCAGTTGTTTCCGGGTTTAGTTTCACCCCAATGGATATATTTCTTTTCATTGCTATTTTTAAAGCCTTTCAAACCAATGTAAAAATAAGATTTTTATTAAATAAACCCTTAGAGTTTTTCCTGTTCTATTTACTTTTAGTTTCCATTCCCGTAAGTTTTTTTCTGGGAACAGAATTAAAACCCTTTGTTAATACATTGCGTCCTTTTTTCTTTTTCGGAATCATATTCGCTTACCTGCGTTTGATAAATAATAAAGAAGAAATATTAAAATTTGGTTATTTACTCTTTCCTTATGCAGTATTAATAGTTTTTGACCAACTTTACCTTATTAATTTGGGAAGCAGGTTTATCTCAGTTTTTGACCCGAGTATGATCGGAGTTTTTGTTAAAAATAGTATTTCAGGTGATGTACGAGCTGTTGTCCAAGGCATCCTAATCGTCTTTTATGTTCTGATTTTCGGATTTCAAATTGCCAACAATAAAAAGTATGAACTCTTTACAGGCTTCTCATCAATGGCAATATTTATTCCAATTGGGAGTTTTTTCCTTTCTGCAACACGTTCATGGATGATGATTGGAGCAATAGCCATATTAGGATATATCTTTTTATCTTCAAAAGGATACAAACTTGCAATACAAATGAGTATAATTGGATTTTCACTAATAATAGCCTTATTTTCATCCGGCTTTATTAATGAAGAATTTGTAGGAAACATTACTAAAAGATATGAAGAGCTGGGTAAAATTGCTTCATCAGGGAATTTAAAACAAGGAACTTTTGCCGACCGTATTGAAAATGATATTCCCAAAGTATTAAAAGGAGTTGAATACAGTCCTATTCTGGGTGTAGGAATGTCAAAATACATGAAGACTTACTATAGTAATGATGTTGGCTTTATGAATACCTTATTAATATATGGAATTATTGGATTTCCAATATTTTTATTCTTTTTATTCAGATATATGTTTCTTTTAAATAAATTCAGAAAAAGTAAGTTTTTTGATGATCTGGATAAAAGTATATTTATTTCCCTCTTATTAGGGTTTGCAGGAATTCTGACCGGATACTTTTTCACTTGGGATTTTTTCTCATTTTATCCCGAAAAAGTATATTTTGTTTCAATTATTTTTGCAACCGGCGATTTAGTGCTTGAATTACATGGTAGAGATGAAAAATTAAGTCTTGAAGATGCACAAGTCGTTTAACTGTTCTCCATGAACTTTAAATTCACAAACGAAGCTTTTCAAAAATAATTTTTATCAATTCAAACAACATTTATAACCATTCATCAAAGAATTTATTACTTATATAACAAATTTACTTTTTGTGTTAATAATGTTACTAATTTTCTTATCGAAAAGAGCAAGAGTAAATCAGCATTAATACACTGATAACTAAAACAATAAACTCTTTTTCTCAAACTAAACCATAAAACTAAAAACAAACCAATGAAAGTAGTAATTCTTGCAGGTGGTTACGGTACCCGTTTAGGTTCATTATCCGAACTAATTCCAAAACCGATGATTGATGTGGGTGGAAGACCCATCATTTGGCACATCATGAAAATATATGCACATTACGGCTATAAAGACTTTGTAATAGCTTTAGGCTACAAAGGAAATGTTATTAAAGATTATTTCTACAATATGAAATATCATAATAACGATTTTACAATTAACACAAAGTCAGGAGAGGTAACTTTTCATAATACAGATAATGAATCGGATGATTGGAATGTTACTTTAGTTGACACAGGTCTGGATACCCTTAAAGGGGGAAGAATAAAACGTCTTGAAAAATATCTTGACGATGTAAATATGCTCACCTATGGCGATGGAGTTTCAAATATTAACATTAATCAATTGGTTGATTATCATAAAGCACACGGTAAACTGGTAACCTTATCCGGTGGCCGTCCGCCTTCAATGTTTGGTGAAATCAACCAAGAAAATGGTCGTGTGGTTTCATTTGAGGAAAAACCACAAACATCAAAAGGAGTTATAAATGGAGGTTATATGGTTTTCAATAAAAAAATGTTTGATTTCCTTAAACCGGATAAAGATTGTGATTTTGAATTTGGTCCTTTGGAACAACTTGCCACTCAAGGAGAGGTAATGACCTTTAAACATGAAGGTTTTTGGGAATGTGCAGATACCGTTCGAGACCTCAATCATTTAAATAAGCTTTGGGATACAGGAAAAGCAGAATGGAAAATATGGAACGATTAAATTTTAAAGAAAAATCAATTATTAAATTATAAATACTAAAACCAAATGCAAAAAATTATTGTAACAGGACATTCAGGATTCATCGGTTCATTAATGGTTCCTCTATTATTAGAAAAAGGCTACGAAGTAGTAGGTATTGACACAAAATATTTTGGTGAAGATTGTGCGTTTTACCCCCCAAAAAAAGGTTTTACTGAGATAATTAAAGATACACGTAAAATTACGGAAAAGGATTTAGAAGGTGCTTATGCAATTTGTCATCTGGCAGCATTATCAAATGACCCGTTGGGCGATTTGGACGAACAACTCACTTACGATATAAATCATCTTGCTTCGGTAGAAATAGCGAAAATGGCAAAAAAAGTAGGCGTTGAAAAATTCATTTACTCATCGTCATGCAGTCTTTATGGTATTGCCGATGGAAACACAGCATTAGATGAAACCGCTGATTTCAATCCGGTAACAGCTTATGCAAAATCAAAAGTTTATTCAGAAAGAGATATTGTTCCAATGGCAACCGATGACTTTGCAGTTACTTTTATGCGTAATTCTACCGCTTACGGAATATCGCCTAAATTAAGAATTGATTTAGTAGTCAATAATTTAGTGGGTTGGGCAGTTACCACAGGACAAATAAAAATTATGAGCGATGGAACACCTTGGCGACCATTGGTACATGCCGAAGATATTGCACGGGCATTTATTGCGGTTATTGAAGCCCCAAAAGAAGTAGTGAATCGTCAATCCTATAATGTAGGGCAATCTTCTGAGAATTTTCAAATCAAAGATATTGCCAAAATGGTTGGTGAAGTAGTTCCCGGATGTAGTGTAATAATTACCGGAGAACACGGCAGCGATTCGCGTTCTTACCGTGTTAATTTTGATAAAATAGCTCGAGAATTACCTAATTTTAAACCTAAATGGACACTTAAAAAAGGGATTGAAGAGGTTTACGAGGCTTATAAAAAATACGGTATGGATGAAGATAAATTTACAGGAAGGTACTTTATCCGTTTAAAGCAACTTCAATATCATATTGAAAATAATCATTTAAACGAAAAACTCTTTTGGCTCTAAAAATTAAAAAAAAAGTGAATATTGTTGAAAAAAAATTAAAAGGAGTTTTTGAAATTCAGCCTTCACCTTTTGAAGACCATAGAGGTTTTTTTATGAGAACCTATGATGCCGGTATTTTTATTCAGTATGGACTAAACAGAGAATGGGTTCAAGAAAATCATTCGCATTCTGTTCAAAAAAATACTATACGCGGTTTACATTTTTTACACACACCGCATACCGATGCTAAGCTTATTCGGTGTATCAGTGGTGAAATTTATGATGTAGTAGTGGATATTCGCAGAAATTCGCCTACTTACGGTAAATGGATTTCGGTAATTTTATCGGCTAAAAATAAAAAAAGCCTGTTTATTCCGCGTGGATTTGCCCATGGTTTTTGTACGCTGACAGAAAATTGCGATATTATATACAAACACGATAATTGGTATCATAAAGAAGCCGATGCAGGAATATTATGGAACGATGAAGATTTACGCATAGAATGGCCTGTAAGCAAGCCTATTATCTCTGAAAGAGATAAAAATCTGATTACATTTAAAGAATTTACACAAAAATACAACGGATTAAAAATATAACTTGAAAAATATTAACTCATGAATGAACAAGAACTTAGAAAACAAATACTTGAACTAACCAAACAATACTACAAGGCGAAATTTCCCGAACAAAAATTTGAAGCGGGAAAATCAATTGTCCGCTATGCCGGAAGAGTTTTTGACGAAAAAGAAATAGTTAGCCTTGTGGACTCATCTCTTGATTTTTGGCTGACAGCCGGTCGTTTTGCAGAAGAGTTTGAATATGAATTTGCACAAATGTTTCATGCCAGCGAAGCCATTTTGGTAAACTCCGGTTCTTCGGCAAATTTGGTAGCAATGTCGGCTTTAACTTCTCCAAAATTAAAAAACCGTCGCTTAAAGCCCGGTGATGAAGTAATTACCGTAGCTGCAGGTTTCCCTACTACCGTGGCACCCATTGTTCAAAATCAATTAATTCCGGTTTTTGTTGATGTTGATTTAGCAAGCTACAACATCAATATCGAAATGTTGGAGCAAGCAATTTCACAAAAAACCAAAGCAATTTTTATTGCGCATACTTTGGGAAATCCTTTTAATTTATCGGTAGTAACCGAATTTGCAAAAAAATACAACCTTTGGCTAATTGAGGATAATTGTGATGCCTTAGGTTCTACTTACAACGGAAAACTTACCGGTACTTTTGGCGATTTGGCTACTTTTTCGTTTTATCCGGCACATCATATTACTATGGGCGAAGGAGGAGCTGTAGTCAGCCATTCCGATGAGTTGGCACGTATTACCAAGTCGTTTCGCGATTGGGGACGTGATTGCTACTGTGGTCCAGGCGAAGACAATACCTGCGGAGTACGTTTCACCCAGCAATTTGGACGTTTGCCATTAGGCTACGATCATAAGTTTGTATATTCACATCTCGGTTACAATCTGAAAGTAAGCGATATGCAAGCTGCTGTTGGTGTAGAACAGCTTAAAAAGCTAAACAAGTTTGTAGAGAAACGAAAAGAAAATTTTAAATTATACTATGAAGGATTAAAGAAATTTGAAGATAAATTAATTCTACCCAAAGCAACAGAAAACAGTGATCCTTCATGGTTTGGCTTTTTAGTTACCGTTCGTGAAGAAGAAGGTGTTTCGCGTAATGAATTAGTCCAATTTTTAAACAGAAACCGTATTCATACACGGAATTTATTTGCAGGAAACATTACACGCCAGCCGGCTTTTGAAGGTGTTGACATGCGTATTATCGGGGATTTAACCAATACGGATTACATTATGAACAATACGTTCTTTATGGGCTTATATCCCGGCAACGGAAAAGCAGAAATTGATTATGTAATTAGCAAATTTGAAGAATTTTTGAAATAAATGGCAGCGATCAGAAAAATACAGGCACAAGTCAAGGAAATTATCAGCTATTCGGATACGGTACGTAAATATGTTTTACAACCTCTAAAACGCAGTTTTGATTTTAAAGCCGGACAATTTCTACATCTTGCGATTGATGAATACGATCCGAGTTTTAATTGGCCTGAATCACGTGTTTTTTAAATTGCCAATTCGCCTACACGAAAAGAATTTATCGAAATTTTAATATCACGAAAAGGAGAGTTTACAAGCAGAATGTTTAACGAACTAAAAACAGGCGATAAGCTATGGTTAAAATTGCCTTACGGGATATTCAATTTTGATGATTCAATGGAAAAAGACAGCGTTCTTATTGCAGGAGGCACAGGGATTAGCCCTTTTATGAGCTTTTTACAATTTGCAATTGATAAAAAATTAAATCCTGTTATTCATTTAAACTACGGAGTAAATAAACCCGGTTTAATTATTATTGAAGATTTAATTAAAGAAGCAGCACAAAAATTACACAATTTCAAATATCATCTTTTTATTGAAAATACCGGTACCGGAAATACAGATTTAGAATTTAGTACCGGCATTTTAGATATTCAAAAAATCATTAACAATTCATTAAAGTTAAATGAGCCTGTTTATTATTTATCCGGACCGCCGGCAATGATTGAAAGTTTTGAAAAATCATTAATAAATGCCGGTATTAAGGCAAAAAACATCAAATACGATATTTGGGAATAGAAGCAAATTACAAAAACCATAAACAAATGAACATTAGACTATTTAAGCCAAGCATTGGCAATGAAGAATTAGAGAATATAAAGCAAGTTTTTGAACGCGAATGGTTGGGTTTAGGACCCATGGTATCGCAATTTGAAAAAGAATGGAATAACTACATCGGCAGCAAAATGTCAATTGGAGTAAATTCGGCAACAGCAGCTTTACACCTTGCCCTTATGGCATACAAATTCCCGAAAGGGAAAAAAGTATTAGTTCCGGC
>JAKIUH010000097.1 GCA_021647685.1 Bacteroidales bacterium | reverse complement strand
ATTATGGCTCGGTGTTATCTGTTTTCTTGCCGGACCGATTTTAACAGCATTGTTTATTGTAATGTGGGATCTTTACGGAAAAAAATACAATAAAGATCTTGTGATAATGAATAAAGGCGATGACTAAATTTACCCGTTAAATCAATCCTTCGGAAAATATTATTTTAATTGAATACAATTTAGGTTTCAAGAATATTCTGCAAACGATTATTTTCTCTTTCGAGTCGGGTAATTTTGCGTGTTAAGTTTTTAATTTCACTTAAACTTTTTTCAAGTTCTTTTTCTGTTTGTTGTAATAATTCTACACGTTCCCGAAATTGTGCGTTCAATTTTGTCGTCTGCATATTTATTTTAGCACTCGAAAGTGAACCGGCAATACTTTCTGCAATTTTCTCAACTGTTTTGATTTCTTCTTTGTTAAATTTATTAAACGATGCCAATTCTATAACTCCCAATACCTTATCTTCAATTTTTAAAGGCACAATAAGTATCGACTTCGGATTTGCTTTTCCGGTACCGGATTCAATTTCAATATAATCTTCCGGAACTTCTGTCATATAAACAGTATATTTTTCCAATGCAACGGCACCGATTAAACCTTCTCCCGGTTTTATTTCTTTAGAAAGATATTTTTTACGATTATAAGCATATGCACCGATTAATTCATAAAATATGTTTTCGGAATTTTCATCATTAAGAAAAAACAAAGCCCCTTGATTTGCACCTGTAAAATTAACCAACGCAGAAATTACTTTGTCTGCTAATTCCTGAAGATTATCGGAATGACGACGCAGAATTTCTGCAAACATCGTTAATCCTTCATTTGTTTTTTGTCTTTGAGTTTCTTCTGTTTTTCTTTTATCTTCTTCTGTTTTTGATTTTTGTAAATTTTCTTTTAATGAAAGCAATGTATTTCCGAGAGAATCCTTGTCTCCGGCAGGTTTAAATTCCGATGAAAAATTTCCCTTCCCTAATTCTTCTGAGAAAATAACAGCTTTTTTTAAATTCGCCACAACTTTATTTAAAGACGATGAAATATTAATAATATCTTTACCTGCAATAAAATGTTCCTCTTCCGGCAAAGCTCCCGCAGCTAATATATCAACAAAATTTTGAATTTTTGCAGTCGGCTGAAAAATATACTTTGATATATACGCATAAATTAAAGCGAGTAAAATAAATACAATAATGACAAAAATCAACAAACTTAATTCAGCATTTCTTAACAAATTGTTTTTTTGTTCTGACAAAACAGATGCCTTTTTTTTAATAATATTTTTTGCCGTAATTAAATTATCCGAAACAATCTCGGAAGTTTCATTAATTTGATTGCTCTCTTCATGAATATTTGCATATAAAATATTAAAATCCTTTGAGTTAATACTTTTCGGAAAATCGTTTTGAATTTCCGTAAGTTTTTCTTTTTGTTTAATTAAGGATAAAATTAAAGGGTCAATCTCTTTATTATACAATTTTGAAGCATCTTCAATAATACGAAGTAATTTTAAATTTCCGGGATCTGCATTTACGCCGGAAAGCAACAGTCTTAATCTGTCTTTGTTCTTATTAAATTTTGTTGAATTTTCCTGATGTTTTTTTTGAAGATTGTTTAGTTCCGTTTTCTTTTCGGTAATCATTAATATTTGAGTGAGATTTACATCCGTTTCAAAAACAAAATTTAATTCTTCAATCAATTTCTCTTGCGTAAAAATTGATTGAATTTCAGCATCCGTTTTTGTATAATTGTATATATAAACAAGTTCACTAACAGAAAAAAACAAAACTGTCAGAAAAAAAACAGTAAAACTTATAAAA
Organism: Bacteroidales bacterium; assembly: GCA_021647685.1. Classification (GTDB taxonomy): domain Bacteria; phylum Bacteroidota; class Bacteroidia; order Bacteroidales; family NBLH01; genus NBLH01. Next base: position 9,935 of record JAKIUH010000097.1, on the reverse strand, counting down.
AGAATGACATGAAGTGTTAATTTTTTCATATGTCTGTATTAATAATTTTTCACCAAAAGTTTCAAAAACTTAATTTAATTTTCTATTAAAAGGTTAAAAATATAAAAAATAACTAAGTCGGTAACAAAAAAGGACGGAAAAATCCGTCCGATAAAAATTTCAGTAAGTCAATTTACTCTTTTACAAATCGTTTTCTGAATAAAATAACTAAAGTTACACCTATAGTAATACAAGAATCCGCAACATTAAAAACCGGGCTGAAGAATACAAAATTTTCGCCGCCGTATATCGGAATCCAAGAAGGCAAAATACCGTGAAACATCGGAAAATAAAACATGTCAACAACAGACCCGTGTAAAAATCCGGCATATCCGCCTGATGCAGGAAACAGCTGAGCTACAGTATAATATGTTGAATTTGAAAAAATTAATCCGTAAAAAGCACTGTCTAAAATATTTCCTATTGCACCGGTTAAAATTAAAGCAACACTAAAAACAGCAATCTTAGGCAGCTTCTTTTTTGATATTGAATATAAATACCAAATTAATGCTGCAATGGCTGCTAATCTGAAACTGCTCAATAATAATTTTCCTGTATCTCCGCCCCATTTCAAGCCAAATGCCATTCCGGGATTTTCAACAAAATTAATTTTTGCCCAATTTCCGAATACAGGAAAACTTTCTCCGAGAGTAAAATGTGTTTTAATCCAAATTTTTACTGTCTGATCAATCAGCAAAAGTAAAAAAACAAGTATTAATGATTTTTTAAATAAAGACATTATTACAGTTTCGGTTAATTCTGATTTTTTTTGGCTGCTATACTCAAAGTTGCATGTGGCACAGCTCTTAATCGTTCTTTTGAAATTAATTTTCCGGTGTCTCGACATATTCCGTAGGTTTTATTCTCAATACGAACCAATGCAGCTTCCAAATGAGAAATAAACTTAAGTTGCCTCTGTGCCAGTCGCCCCGTATGTTCTCTTGACAAAGTTGTTGCACCTTCTTCCAAGACTTTAAAAGTCGGCGAAGTATCCTGAATATCATTAGAACCTTCATGTGAAAGGGTACTGCTCAATAATTGATAATCTTTTCGAGCTCTTTCGAGTTTTTCTTCGATAATCTCCTTAAATTCCTGTAATTCTTCATCAGAATAACGATTGTTTTCTAGTTTACTTTTGTTTGACATGACTTATCTGTTAAATTATTGAATTTTATTTACCGAAACCTTTGCATAAAGGTTTTCATCAATTTCTATTTTTTCAGTCTCTTTTCCGTTATGATTAAGACTGTCTTTTATATTTATTTCATTCGCAAGTACCTGAGATTTAATATAATCTTCGTATTTATTAATTGCCTGATTAATCGGTTCATTACTTTCAATATCAATATTTATTTTGTCCGTTACCTCAAATCCGGAATCTTTTCTGATATTTTGAATTTTATTTACAATCTCGCGTGCTATTCCTTCCGACTTTAATTCAGCTGTAATTTGCGTATCCAAAGCAACCGTTAAAGTTCCTTTATTTGCAGCCAATAATCCGGGGATATCTTCTGTTACAACCTGAACCTCATCAATGTTTATTGTTAACTCGTCTCCTTCGAGATTAAGTATAACATTTCCGCTTTGTTCAAATTTTGAAATGTCTTCTTGTGAAAATTCAGACAGTAATTTAGAAATAGCTTTTACAAATTTACCGTATTTTTTCCCCATTACTCGAAAATCCGGTTTCAGCTTTTTAATAATAATTCCGCTGCTGTCTTTAAGATATTCGATTTCTTTAACGTTAATTTCGGTTAAAATTATATCTTTTACGGCTTCAATTTGTTCTTTAAATTCATCATTCAATATCGGAATCATAATTTTTTGAAGAGGTTGACGTACTTTCAGCTTACTTTTTCTTCTTAAACTTAAAGTTAAAGATGAAATTTGCTGTGCCAAATCCATTCTTTCTTCCAATTTTTTATCGACATATTCCTCTTTATATTCAGGAAATTCGGAAAGATGAACTGATTTATTGTTTTTTCCGGAAACCAAATTCAAATCGGCAAATAGTTGTTCGGAATAAAAAGGTGCTGCGGGAGACATTAATTTGGCTACGGTTTCCAAACAAGTATATAAAGTTTGATATGCCGCAATTTTGTGTGTGTTATATTCTTGTCCCCAAAAACGTTTTCTGTTAAGGCGAACATACCAATTACTCAAATTATCCGTTACAAAATTTTGAATTAATCTTCCTGCTGTCGTAGGTTCGTAGTTATCCATCGAACTTTTGACATCTTTAACCAAAGTGTTCAATAATGAAATAATCCATTTGTCAATTTCGGGTCTGTCTTTCATCGGCACTTCTGCTTCTTCGTACTTAAAACCGTCAAGATTTGCATAAAGCGCAAAAAATGAATATGTATTATAAAGTGTGCCGAAAAATTTTCGTTTTACTTCGTCAACTCCGCCGAGGTCAAATTTCAAATTATCCCAAGGGCGTGCATTTGTCAGCATATACCAGCGAAGCGGGTCGGAACCGTATTTTTCGATTGTTGAAAACGGGTCAATAACATTTCCCAAACGTTTGGACATTTTTACCCCTTTTTTATCAAGCAACAATCCGGTAGCAATAATATTTTTGTATGCAACGGAATCAAACAACATTGTTGAAATTGCGTGCAAAGTAAAAAACCATCCTCGTGTTTGGTCAACACCTTCGGCAATATAATCTGCCGGAAATGCGTGTTTTAAATTGTCTTTATTTTCAAAAGGATAGTGCATTTGAGCATAAGGCATTGATCCGGAATCAAACCAAACGTCAATCAAATCGGTTTCGCGATACATTTTCTTACCGGAAGGAGAAACCAAAATAATTTCATCAACATACGGGCGGTGCATATCAAATTTAAGATAATTTTCTTTTGAAAAATCGCCCGGAACAAAATCTTCCAAAGGATTTTCTTTCATAAATCCGGCTTTTACCGCTTTTTCCGCTTCGTTTTTCAGTTCTTCCAAAGAACCTATGCAAATTTCTTCGGAAGCATCTTCGGTTCGCCAAATAGGCAAGGGTGTTCCCCAGTATCTTGAACGAGATAAGTTCCAATCAATCAAATTTTCAAGCCATTTTCCGAAACGCCCTTCTCCGGTAGCCGGCGGTTGCCAATTAATGGTTTTATTCAGCTCCAACATTCTGTCTTTCATCGCCGTTGATTTAATAAACCAAGAATCCAAAGGATAATATAAAATAGGTTTATCGGTTCGCCAACAATGGGGGTATGAATGCTCGTATTTTTCGCTTTTGAAAAGTTTGTTTTCTTGTTTCAACTTAACGAGAATATCGACATCAACACTCGGAGTATTTTCCGGAATTGACGGGTCATAAGAATTTTTTACGGGTCTTCCGCTGAATTCTCCTACACCTTCGATAAATTCGCCTTTTTTATTTACCAAAGTAAGCGAACCTATTCCGTTTTGTTTCGCTACAAAATAGTCGTCGGCACCGAAACTCGGAGCTATATGCACAATTCCCGTTCCGTCTTCTGTTGTAACAAAATCGCCGTTAAGAACTTTAAAAGCATCACCGTCTTCGGGTTGTTTATAGGGTAAAAGTTGCTCGTATGAAATTCCGGCAAGCTCTTTTCCTTTATATTTTCCGAGAACTTTATACGGTATATTTTTGTCTCCCTTACTGTAATCTTCAAATTTTAAACCTTCATTCTTTTCGGGAAATAATGTTCTGAAACGATCTTCCGCCATTATTACCGTTACCGGAATTCCCGTATAGGGATTAAAGGTTTTGATTTTCAGATAGGTAATTTTTGCTCCCGTTGCCAATGCCGTATTTGAAAGCAGTGTCCAAGGTGTTGTTGTCCAAGCTAAAAAATATAAATCGGTATCTGTATCTTTAAACAAAAATTCGGATTTTTCGTTTCTGACAACTTTAAATTGTGCTACGGCTGTGGTATCCGAGACATCGCGGTAGCAGCCAGGCTGGTTCAATTCATGCGTACTTAATCCTGTACCCGCTGCCGGCGAATAAGGTTGAATTGAATATCCTTTGTATAGTAAATCTTTATTATACAATTCTTTAAGCAGCCACCAAACTGTTTCAATATAGCGATTATCATAAGTGATGTAGGGATTTTGCATATCTACCCAGTAACCCATTTTTTTGGTTAAATCTTCCCATACACCGGTATATTTCATAACTTCCTTACGGCAAGTAGCATTGTATTCTTTTACAGAAATGGTTTTGCCGATATCTTCTTTAGTAATGCCCAATGATTTTTCAACGCCCAGTTCAACAGGCAATCCGTGTGTATCCCAACCTGCTTTGCGTTTTACGTGAAAGCCTTTTTGGGTTTTGTAACGACAAAATACATCTTTTATGGTACGAGCCATAACATGATGAATGCCCGGCAATCCATTTGCCGAAGGCGGACCTTCATAAAAAACAAAGGAGGGATTTCCTTCTCTTGTTGATAAACTTTTTTCAAAAGTTTTATTTTCTTCCCACGCTTTTAATACATCTTTATTGATTTGCGACAAATCAAGGTTTTTGTATTCTTTAAATTTTGTTCCCATTACTTTACTTTTCACCCAATTTTTAAAAGATTTGCAAATATATAGTAAGGAAAGTGATTTACAAAATATTGTCATGGAATTAGCTATTTCTTTTTAAGAGTTAAGTACCTCTTTGAAAACTACATAAAAAAAGAGGTGTAATTTAGAAACTTACACCTCTTTTTTAATGGAAATATTATTTAGTGTCTATCCTTAAAGTCAATTACTATATAGACAAACACAGTATCTATTTATGCTTAAATCAACTTATAACTTTTAATGGATTTTTACTAAGTTCTTCATAACGTTTACGGTTTTTAAATATATCTACGGCTAAAAACATAGCTTGCCTAAACGATTGCGGATTTGCCATGCCTTTTCCTGCAATTTCAAAAGCGGTTCCGTGTGCGGGAGAAGTTCTTACAACAGGTAAGCCTGCTGTATAATTTACTCCGCTTGAAAAAGCCAAAGCCTTAAAAGGAGCTAAACCTTGATCGTGATACATTGCCAAAATAGCATCGAATTTAGAGAAAGAATCTGAACCAAATAATCCATCGGCAGCATAAGGACCCAAAGCCATAATACCTTCTTCACGTGCTGCGTCTATTGCAGGAATAATTATTTCTTGCTCCTCTTTACCAATTAAACCTTTATCGCCTGCATGCGGATTTAAGCCTAAAACAGCTATTCGTGGATTAGTTACTACAAAATCACGAATCAAAGAATTATTTAAAATTCTTAATTTACTTAAAATTCGTTCTTTGCTTATGGCAGCAGAAACATCTTTTAAGGGAAGATGACCGGTAACTACACCAACACGTAAATTTTCATTTACCAACAACATTAAAACATCTTTGGCATCAAACTTTTCCATCAAATATTCGGTATGTCCGGGAAAGTTAAAACCTTCAATTTGGATATTGTACTTATTAATCGGCGCTGTAACCAAAACATCAATACTTCCGTTTTTTAAATCATTAGTGGCTTTTTCAAGCGATACAAAAGAAGCTTCGCCCGCCATAGTGGTTGATTTACCTAATTCTACACGGATATTATCATCTAAGCAATTAATAATATTGGCGCGTTTCATATTTGCGTCAGCAGGAGTTTTAATATTATACATACTAAAATTATTCACATTAATTGCTTTCCGGTGATAGGTAAGTACTTTTGATGAACCATATAAAATAGGGGTAAATTGTTCAAAAATACGATTATCCATCAACGACTTTATAATGATTTCGTACCCTATACCATTAATATCTCCTTGGCTTATACCTACCTTTATTTTATTTTGCGTTTTTTTCGGTTTTTCTTCCATTGATAATTGATTTATATATTTATTTCCGTCTTGAAAGTTGATTTCCTGCTAAACGAATAATCAATTTAATAATTTTTAAAAAAATCAAAAAGTAAACGAACACCAACACCGGTACCCCCGGTTGTTAAATAATTGGTGTCCTTTTTCATATACGCCGGTCCGGCAATATCCAAATGTATCCATGGATAATTTGTAAAATTCTCTAAGAATTTTCCGGCTGTTATGGCACCTGCCATTCTTCCCCCAATATTTTTTAAATCGGCAATATTTGATTTTAACAAGTCTTTGTAATCATCCCAGAAAGGCATTCGGGCAATGCGTTCAAAAGTATTATAGGCACTTAATTCTAATTTTCTGAATGTATCCTCATCAGCTGTTCCCATGGTAACGGTAGCCAATTCACCAACAGCCATAACGGCTGCTCCGGTAAGTGTAGCCAAATCAAATACTAATTCAGGATTATATTTTTGAGCATAGCTCAAAGCATCGGCTAAAATTAAACGACCTTCTGCATCAGTATTCAGTACCTCAACTGTTTTTCCATTGTGCATGGTAATTACATCACCGGGCATGTAGGCATCCGGTCCTATGGCATTATCGGTAAGTGGTACCAAACCAATTACTTTCACAGGAAGCTTTGCTTTAGATACAGCTGCCATTGTACCGATAACTGCTGCCGAACCACCCATATCGGATTTCATGTAATCCATACTGTCGGGAGTTGGTTTTAAGCTGTAACCTCCTGTATCCATAACAATTCCTTTTCCTACAAGAACTATGGGCTGACTGTTTTTGGCATTTTCAGGTTCCCAGCTCATAATCATAAATTTAGGTGGCTTTGCACTCCCTTTATTTACAGCCAAAATACCTCCCATTTTTAAGCTTTCGATTTGCTTTTTATCTAAAACATCTAATTTAAAACCACTTTCTTTGCTTAAAACTTCGGTTTCTTTTACCATTTGTTCCGCATCCATAAACGAAACAGGCTCATTTACCAAAGTACGTGCTTTATATACTGCTGAAATTATCGAGTTTAAATGGTTAATTTCTTCATCAGAAATTTTATTGTTTACAATAAAAATATTTTTCAGACTATTTTTTTTATCATTTTTATCTTCAAAATATTTTAAAAACTGATAATGACTTAAAGCCAGTCCTTCGGCATAATCAATTTGATATTGCGTTTTATTATCCGTTTCTGCAATTTGAATATCGCAAATCTTATTTCTGTTAAGATATGATTTTAATTTGGCTGCTTCTCTACGGATTTTCTCTCGTTTTTCATTTTCATCTTTTTCATCAGGAAGAATTTGAATAAAAACCAATCGCTTATATTGGTTTACAACAATAAGTTTTTCTTTATTTTCAATTGATTTTTTAATGAAATACAATTCATCATCCGAAAATTGTACTTCTTTTAGTTTATCAAAATCATCAGTTAATACCACAATTGACTGACTGGCTGCTATACTTATTTGTTTTTGGATATTTATTGTCATGACGTCTATTTTTAAATATAATAATCAGCGAAAATAATAAATATTAGTGAATTGTAAGATTTTAAAAGTTAAATTATTACAATTATATGATAACCAATAAAATATATAATAAAGGCGATAATTTAATAAGTTCATTTTATAAATTATCGTTTTATTTACATTATTAGCTTTAAGATATATCTAAAATAAATCTTCACTAATAAATTTTGTGTACGAAATAAATCGAATAATTGTATTATCAATTTTTATTTCTTTATTAAAAGATAAGTTAACAATTAATGCTATTTTGGGCTTGTATTTTTGGATATAGCTCCGTAATGAACGGGGAACAGTATCTTTTTTCAAGTGTTTAAATTTAATTTCTATCGGAATGGTTTCTGTTATTTTATCAATAATAAAATCAACTTCTGCTTTATCACTCGTGCGCCAAAATTTTATTTCGGTATTTCCTTGAATTTTATTTCTTAATTCATTGAATATAAAGTTTTGAAAAACAAAACCTAAGTCTTGTTCATTTGCTAAATTCCCGAATTTTCCGGCTGCATAATTCATCATACCTATATCATTAAAGTAAGGCGATGATGATTTTTTAATCTCTTTTATTAAATTGTTGAAATACGGGTTGATGATTTTTAGAGAATAGGTTTTTTCGGCAAAGTATAAATAGTTTTTAAGTGTTTGTACCGATGTTTGTGCATCGGATGCAAGTTCGGAATAATTTAGTAAACGCCCGGACATGGCTGCCAGCATTCTGAAAATATTTTTAAATAATACAGGATTATTTATGTTTAATAAGCTTACTAAATCTCTATCAATATAGCTGTTGTAAATTTCATTAATTAACTGAATTTTTTCTTGCTTTGATGTTTCGGTAACAATTCTCGGGAGCCCCCCATAATTAAGATATTCAATAAGGAACAAGTCTGTTTTTTCAGGTTCGTACTCAAAAAAATCTGAAAGTCGGTTGGTATATTTATAATCAGTTTTATAATCTACAAACTCGCTGAAATTAACCGGTAAAAGCTCAAAAACACGTTTTCGTCCAAGCAAAGATTCGGTAATTTTTTCTTTCAATTCAATACTTCCCGAACCGGAAACGATGAATTTATAAGGTAAATTTAAGTCATATATTCCTTTTAGGTACAGTCCCGCATTTTCTCTTCGTTGAATTTCATCAATAAAAACATAGGCTTTTTCATTTCCAAATTCAAATTTTAGCTTATTCACAAGGGCTTCTTGTGTTTGTAAAAATTTTTTATCACCGTCAAAATCAAAATTTAAGAAAATTGTATTTTGATTTTCTTTTTCAAGTTTTGTTTTTAGCTGATGTAAAAGTGTTGATTTACCGGTTTGCCTTAATCCGCTAATAATAGTAATTTCTTTTTGTTTAAGATGTTTTTCTACCTCATCAAACAAATTACGATGTACTTTATAGTCCATTTTTATTTTAATAGGGTTTTGATGAATGCAAATATAAAGATTTATCGTATTTTTTCAAAATCTATCATTATAAATTATACGATAAAAAATTAATTTAATTTTATTAATTATCGTATTATTAAATAATACATACTCATACTTAACCCGATAATTCATAAAGCAAACTTTATAAATTATCGGGTTAATATATTATATCTCTAACTACTAGTGATTTAACCAAGCAAAATAAGTCGGTCGTTTTTTATTATTTTGTAGGCATGCTTATCTTTTTTGTAATCTTCCGGGATTTTTATTGATAAAATCTTTCCAACTTTTAAATGATTTTCCTTGTGTGAGTGCGTTATTTTGGTAAAAATGACAGACTGCTGCCGCCAGTCCATCAGTGGCATCAAGCATTGCAGGTATTTCTTTTAATGCAAACATGCCTTTTAATATTGCGGCAATTTGTTCTTTTGATGCATTTCCGTTTCCTGTAATGGCAATCTTAATTTTTCTTGGAGCATATTCAAAAATTGGTATATCGCGGTATAAGCCCGCAGCCATAGCAACACCTTGTGCTCTTCCTAATTTTAGCATTGATTGTACATTTTTGCCAAAAAAAGGTGCTTCAATTGCCAGTTCATCGGGTTTGTATTCTTCAATTAACTGCAATGTACGAGCAAATATTTTTTGAAGTTTTAAATATGCTAACCAATCCTAAAATTGAATTTAATGGTGTTCTAATCTCGTATTGTAGATTCTCAAGAAAAATATCTTTAGCTTGATAAACAGCATTCATTTTTTTAAGGAACAGCATCGTTTGCAAAGCAAACGAATCCAATCCCTCGTATCTTCACTGAGAAAAAACATCGCCTATCCCTAGACGGTCTTTTGTCTCCGCGTAACATGCCACCACAGCGGGAACGGCTTGGTGTGAGCCAAACCGTTCCCCTTACACCTTCTTTCGACCTCGGAGCATTGCTCCACTGGTCTGTCGCTGCTTTCGTTCTCCGTTACGCTTGAGGCATCACCCCCAAACCGGAACAGGTGTTGACTGCTCTGCCAACACTCTGCTGTACCCTTAGTAGTGTCCCCACTACTTCGGCTACAGTTCTAAGTGCAGCACGCTCCCACTCTCCTGCCTTCCCCAC
>JAKIUH010000096.1 GCA_021647685.1 Bacteroidales bacterium | reverse complement strand
CGCTTTAAAAGAGCGAATGATTGAACTGAACAAGACCATTAATTGGAATCCTGAAAGTACAGGAACAGGACGTTTTGGTCAATGGCTTGAAAATTTAGTAGATTGGAATTTATCCCGTTCGCGCTTTTGGGGAACCCCTTTGCCTATATGGGTAAGCGAAGATAAAAAAGAAAAAATTTGTATTGGTTCGGTAGCAGAGCTAAAAGCTGAAATAGACAAATCGGTAGCTGCCGGATTTATGAAAGAAAATCCTTTGGCAGATTATGTAGAAGGAAACAACAGCAGTGATAATTATGAAAAATTTGATTTACACCGTCCGTTTGTGGACGAAGTAATATTGGTTTCGGAAAGCGGACAAAAAATGTATCGCGAACCCGATTTAATTGATGTTTGGTTTGATTCCGGTGCAATGCCTTATGCGCAAATGCATTACCCGTTTGAAAACAAAGAAGATTTCAGCCAATATTATCCGGCAGACTTTATTGCCGAAGGTGTAGATCAAACACGCGGTTGGTTTTTTACTTTGCACGCAATAGCTACTATGTTGTTTGATTCGGTTGCATTTAAAAATATCATATCAAACGGATTGGTATTGGATAAAAACGGCAATAAAATGTCAAAGCGTTTAGGCAATGCCGTTGACCCGTTCGATACTATTGAAAAATACGGTTCCGACCCTTTGCGGTGGTATATGATTACCAATGCTCCGCCATGGGACAACCTGAAATTTGATATCAACGGAGTGGACGAAACACGCCGTAAATTCTTCGGGACTTTATACAATACTTATTCGTTTTTTGCATTATATGCAAATGTGGATGGTTTTAATTATTCGGAAGAAGAAATTCCTTTGGAAAAACGCCCGGAAATCGACCGGTGGATTATTTCGTTACTTAATTCGCTGGTAAAAGATGTAGAAAATTATTACGAAAATTATTTCCCAACCAAAGCAGGACGAGCCATCCAAGAATTTGTAATTGACCATTTAAGCAACTGGTATGTTCGTTTAAACCGTAAACGTTTTTGGGGTGGAGCTTACGAAGAAAATAAAATAGCTGCCTACCAAACTTTATACACCTGCTTGACTACTGTGGCTAAATTAGCTGCACCCATAGCACCTTTTTATACCGATATGTTGTATAAAGATTTAATTGCAGCCAGTGGTAAAGAAAATTTTGAATCGGTACATTTGGCTGATTTTCCGGATTATGATGAAAAAGCCATTGATAAAGCTTTGGAAGAGCGTATGAGCATTGCTCAACAAATTTCGTCAATGGTATTGGGCTTGCGACGTCAAAAAAGTTTGAAAGTACGTCAGCCGTTAGCTAAAATAATGATTCCGGTTTTGCGTCCTGAATTAAAAGAACAAATTGAAGCCGAAAAAGATATTATTTTGTCGGAAATTAACGTTAAAGAAATTGAATATATCGGTGAAGATGCTCCGTTTTTGGTGAAGAAAATCAAACCGGAATTTAAAGTGCTTGGTAAAAAATATGGTAAACTGATGAAACAAATATCAGCAGCCATTAATAAATTTAGCCAAGACGATATTCGTAAAATTGAACGGGACGGGAAATATTTACTGAAATTAGAAGAGCAAGAAATTGAAATCTTATCAGATGAAGTAAATATCAGTTCGGAAGATATTCCGGGATGGTTAGTAGCAAGCAATGCAAATGTAACAGTTGCTTTAGATGTTGAAATTACAGAAGAATTACGCCAAGAAGGTATTGCAAGGGAGTTTATCAACCGTATTCAAAACTTCCGCAAAGAAATAGGCTTGGAAGTAACAGATAAAATTAATTTGAATATTCAAAAAGATGAAGCAATTAATGATGCCATTAACAATCATAAAGATTATATTTCAGCTCAAACATTAACCGAAGAATTAAATTTACTTGATGAAATAAATGAAGAGTTTGGAACTAAATTTGTGGAAATTGACAATACTATAAAAACAAAAATTCAAATAATTCCGAATAAATAAATTTGGAAAAGTGTTTGTTTTTTTGTATTGTAAATAAAAAAATAGAAATGGATACATTGGATACAAATAATGCATTGTTTGATAGCTATTTTGGGCTGATAAAGAATCTTTGTCCTGAGTTAAAACTTGAGTTAATTGAAAAATTAACCAGAACATTAAGAGAAAATGTAACTAATGAGAATAGTATTCTTAAATCTTTTGGTATGTGGGAGTCTGTTGAAACAGCAGATGAGATTATTTCAGGATTAAGAAACAGTAGAAAGTTTATCAGAAAAATTGAGTCACTGTAATGAACTATTTATTAGACACTAATATCTGTATCTAGTTTCTGAAAGGTCTTTTTGAGCTTGATAAAAAAATAGAAAAAATTGGGGTTAATAATTGTTATATTTCAGAAATTACATTGGCAGAGTTAAAATTTGGTGTAGAAAATAGTCAGAATAAAGAAAAAAATAGAATCGTATTAGAAAATTTTATTAAATGGATTAAAATAATACCAATATTCAATTCACTAGACTTTTATGCAAGTGAAAAAGCAAGGTTGAGAAAAAAAGGAAATATAGTTGATGATTTTGATTTATTAATAGGTGCCTGTGCTGTTTCATATAACTTAGTTTTTGTAACAAACAATATTAAACATTTTAAAAATATTAAAAATATACAGATTGAAAATTGGACAAAATAAAAATTTAATTAATTAAAACGATATATTATGGCTGAAAAGAAGAGATATTCAGATGAAGAATTAGCCGAATTTAAAGAGATTATTCTTGAAAAATTAGCTAAAGCTAAAGCGGATTTAAAATTATTAAAAGATACTATTAGTCATAGTGATAATAATGATACACATGATACCTCTCCAACTTTTAAAATTATGGAAGAAGGTGCAGATGTGTATTCAAAAGAACAAGCCGGACAATTGGCTGTTCGTCAGGAGAAATTTATTAAGCATTTAGAAGCAGCACTGGTACGCATTGAAAACAAAACCTATGGTATTTGTCGTGAAACCGGTAAATTAATTTCAAAAGAAAGGCTTCGTGCAGTACCTCATGCAACATTATCAATTGATGCTAAAATAAGACAATAAAAACAAAAAGGCTTGGAAAATAAATCTTTAAAAAACTTAAGACTTCCTGTGTCTTTAATTGTTTTTATCTTGGTTCTAGATCAAGCATTAAAGATATGGGTAAAAACACACATGCTCATAGGTGAGCAAATTCCTATTTTTGGTAATTGGGCATTTATCCACTTTACTGAAAATAATGGAATGGCTTTTGGCTGGGAAATCGGTGGTGAAATAGGAAAGCTTACATTAAGTATTTTTCGTATCATTGCCGTTATTGGAATTGGTTGGTATTTGACTGAACTGGCAAAAAAAGATGCACCAAAAGGACTATTGATAAGTTTTGCTCTAATCTTTGCCGGAGCAGTTGGGAATATTATCGACAGTGCATTTTACGGACTTATTTTTTCAGAAAGTTATCGTCAGGTTGCTGAATTTATGCCCGCAGGAGGTGGTTATTCTAGTTTACTGCATGGCAAGGTAGTCGATATGTTTTATTTCCCGATTATTAAAACAACTATTCCGGCAGGAGTACAGTTTTGGACATCGAATGCTGAACCTATGCCTTTTACTTTTTTTCGTCCGGTATTTAATATAGCTGATTCATCTATTTTTATTGGAACTGTTAGCATTCTTTTATTCCACAGGAAATTTTTTAAACATGAAGATGAAAATTTGGAACTTGCCAATAAGGAACAAACGGAGACATTATAAACTAAATTGAGTGATTGTAAAAAATACTGCCTGATAATATTGCTTTTACTTGTTATTCGGTTGCCTGACCGGCTTATTGCGCAGCAATTGAATATCCCACTCCATAATGAATTAAATTATCGTATAGAAAAAAATACCTATTCTGACAGCAATTTCTTTTCAGATATAAAGCCTTATCGGGTACATAAGTATTTTATGGATTCTATTCATAATTCAATCCTTATAAAAAATCACAATAAAATCATTTTTCACTTATTAAACAGTGATTTATTTTCTTTTAAAAAAAATAGTTTTTTAATAAATATTCTTCCGGTAATAAGTATTTTACCTAAATACATAAATAATACAGAGAACATACCGGTAGATTATCAACTCGGACTTAATATCAACTCATTTATCGGGAAAAAACTCTCCATAAATTTTACCGGCTTTTATGGGATTTCATCTTTTGATGATTATTGGCAAACATACCTTGACTCAAGTGGAATAGTCCCTCATTACGGAAAATTTATCGCCTTGGACAAACCAAATTATCATTTTTGGTCTTTAAAGGGATATATATCCTATCAGCCTTGGAAATATTTTAATTTTGAAGCAGGAAAAGACAAAAATTTCTTCGGAGAAGGCTATCGTTCACTTTTTATTTCCGATAATTCAAACAGTAATTTATATTTTAAAACAAGTGTTGCGATATGGAAATTTCGCTATATTTGGCTAATTAGTGGCTTAAAAGATGAAAATACAAATACACCCGGCTCGTTAAAAAACAAATTACAATTTAGTCATTATTTAAGTTGGAATGCTACTAAGTGGCTGAATTTGAATTTTTTTGAATCAATTATATCAAATCCTGTTGATTCGGTAGGAGTACCTTATTTTAATATTAATTATTTAAATCCTGTTATTTTTTACCGTCCGGTTGAATTTGCAAGCGGAAGTGCAGATAATGCACTGATGGGATTGGGTGTAAACTTAAAATTTTTGGAAAAGTACCGGTTTTATTCACAGTTTTTGATTGATGAATTTGTAATTTCTGAAATTAAAGCAAAAAACGGCTGGTGGGGAAATAAATTTGCTGTTCAGGCAGGAATGAAAATATACGATGCTTTTGGGATAAAAAATTTACTGCTCCTTGGCGAGATAAATATTATTCGCCCCTATACCTATTCCTATTCAAACAGTATTTTAAATTATGGAAATTATAAACAAGCAATAGCTCATCCCTCAGGAGCAAATCTTAAAGAATCAGTATTTATAGCTCATTATGATAAAGGCAGATTTTCTACACAATTTAAAATAATTTATCAAATCAGTGGTTTGGATACTAATGCCGTAAGTTTTGGTAAAAATATCTACAAATCAAACACTCAACGCCCCGATGATTATGGACACGCTATTACACAAGGATTAAAAACCCAATTTTTATATTCAGAATTAAAAACTTCGTGGTTTATAAATTCTAAAAGTAATACACAATTTCAAATTACTTTATCCACCTATAATATTCAGAATGCACAAGTGAATTTTAGTGATTTTTCTATATCATTAGGTATTAAAACATTAATTTTTAATGAGAATTTAGATTATTTACACTAAATAATATACTGTATTTAAAGTATAAAAAAATAATTTCACCACAGATTTCGTTATATTCATGTATTAATATTGTCTATTCGTCAAAAATAATCTATTTTTGCATTGAAACTAAGCAAAAAATGACGCAACACTAAGCCCAAAATTTAAATTAAGGCTTATGAACATACATTTTAAAAGTATTAAGTGGAGAATTTTAATTACAATATTGTCATTTGTAGTAGTAGTTTTCTCAGCTTTTAATCTTTACATCAGTTATAGTGCAAAAAACAATACACTTGCCGACTCACAAAAAATAATTAATGAAACTACCGAGCATTATGCCGATAAAATTCATGTAATTTTCAGTAATGCATTTAGTGTGGCAAATACTTTCTCTGACAGCTTTGTTGAAATTATTAATTTGGAAAGCAGTAAAAGAGATTCGATAACAAAAAAAATACTTTTAAATGTATTAAAAAGTAATAAAAGCTATTTGACAACGGCTATACATTATGAGTTAAGTGAAATAGAGCCCGGCTATACTAAAAGAAATGGAAGATTAAGAAATGTTGCCTTTAGGCTTAATGATAAATTATACTTTTCAAAAAATATTGCTGATACTACTAATGAAGAGCTTTCAGGTTTGTATTATGATGCTCGAAAGTTAGGAAAACCAATGCTTAGCAATCCTTATTATGATACACATACACCTGAACTCAAAGGTATTTTAATGGTTACTGCAGTTACCGGAATTATCAGAGACGGTAAATATTTAGGACAAACAGGCATTGATTTAAGTCTGGAAAATATCCAAAAAATGGTACAGTCAATTAATCCATTTAAATCATCAATTGCCTATTTGGTATCGGCAAATAATAAAATTGTAGCTCATCCTGATAAAAGTTTATTTAATAAAGATTTTATTGAACAAAATACTGCTTTTAAAGATACTTTTTTATATGCATTAAAACAGGTTAGAAAGAACAAAAGCTATCACTTTAAATTAAAAAGAAATACCGGTATCTATTATGTTTCTTTTACTCCTATACAAGTGGGAACAGAGGATCAATATTGGGCTTTAATTACAGAAACCCCCATTAAATTGTTAACAGAAAAATCAGACCGTTTGTTTTTAAAAATTGCTCTTATAGGAATTATTAGTCTGATTGTTTTATTTGCAATAATTTCATACAGTCTGAATAAAACAACTCGAAGCCTAATTGAAGTAATTAATTTTTCACAAGATATCAGTAAAGGTAATTTAACTAAAAGAATTAAAATAAAAGGGAAGGATGAAATTGCTCAATTAGCCGACTCTATGAACAAAATGGCTGAAAAATTAAAAGAAGTATTAAAAAAGGTAGTTATCAGTTCCGACAAGCTAAACTTAATTAGCAGTAGTATTTCAAAATATTCATCAGACTTATCGCATGGTGCATCCGGACAGGCTGCTTCATCAGAACAAGTTATGGCATCAATTGAAGAAATGAGTGCAAATATTCATAACAATACGGAAAATGCAAAACAAACAGAGCAAATATCAAAGCAAACCCTTGAAGGTGTTAAGAAAGGCAGCCAATCAGCTCATCACACTTTAAATGCAATTAGTGAAATTGCAGTAAAGATTTCTATAATTAATGAGATTTCACGGCAAACAAATATTCTCTCCTTAAATGCAGCCGTTGAAGCGGCTAGAGCCGGAGAACATGGTAAAGGTTTTGGAGTGGTTGCCAGTGAGGTAAAAAAATTAGCTGAAAAATCGCAAGAAGCAGCAAATTATATTAATGATTTATCAGAAAGAGGTGTTGATATTTCAAGTTTAGCAGAGCAAGAACTGGCAGACCTTGTTCCTGAAGTTGAAAAAATAGCAACTTTGATAAGTGAAATCACAAATGCCAGCAGTGAACAAAGTAATGGTGTTGACCAAATTCAGGAAGCGATTCAATCTTTAAATGATATAGCCCAAAAAAATGCAGCTTTCTCTGTTGAATTAAATGATAAAGCAGAAAGCCTTGCTAAAGAAGCAGGTTTACTTAAATCAATTATTAATCATTTTAAAATTTAGTTAACTCGACTGTCTTAAAAAATTGGGCTCAAAAGTGAATTACAAACCAACATTTTCTGATTATTACAATTGCCGTGTATAGAACTAATATATTTAAGTAGAATTTCAAACAAGCTTTTGTGATTTTATAACAAAATGTATATGTAAAATTTAGATATAAAAAAAATTATATAGATAATAATTTCTTAACATAAGATATAAAAAAAAATTATATATTTGTCTGAACACAAAAAATTAATATTCGGGAAATAATTCTTTTTATTTTAAATTTTTGTTAGCATTTATATTGTATTCTTAATAAGGGGGCTAATTAAGAATAGAAATTTTTTATATTGCCAAAAAATTGCTAAAAAGACCACTATAAATTTTTCCCGAAAAAATTTAAATGATGGAAAATAAAAGTTATTGGAATGAAAAATGGAAACCCGTATGGTTTGATGGGATTAATGAAAATGAAAAGTATGAAGTTTCAAATTTTGGAAGAATCAGGCGTTTTAAAAAAGAAATTAACGATTGGAAAATTCTAAAAGCACAATTAGTTAATGGTTATCGCTATTTTACTTTCAAATCAAATATTGATTGGAAACATAAAAAAACCAAAATTGTACATAAATTAGTTGCCGAAGCTTTTTGCAATAGACCTTCTAATGAACATAAATTTGTTATCCATATTGATTACAATAAAGAAAATAATCGAGCGGATAATCTTAAATGGGTAACAAAAGAAGAATTGAGAGAACATCATAAAACAAACCCTAACTACCTAAGTATTAATAGAAAAGGAAGAATAACTAACTCAAAACTTACCGAAACTGATGTTATCCGGCTTAAAAAGAAATTAAAAAGAGGAAAAAATAAACTTTATAAATTGGCTAAAGAATTTGGTATCACACATACACAACTAAACCGTATTCGCTCAGGAGAAAACTGGGGACACGTTAAAGTTGATTAGTTTTTCAAAAAAAGGCTGCTTCAACAAAGCAGCCTCCTTTCTTTAACGCTCTTTACTCATTGTAATCGATACGCTTTTTATTTGTCCACCCATAGGCGGGTTCATTTTTCTAACCTTAATACTTGCCTTTTTAATTCCTGTAAGGTTTTCAAAAAGTGCATCAAGAATACGTTGTGCTATATTTTCCAAAAGATGTGATTTTTGTTTCATTTGCTCACGAATAACTTTATAAGCTGTTTGGTAGTTTACTGCATCGTGTATTCTATCAGATGAGGCAGCTTTGCTGCAATCAGCTTCAATACGTAAGTCTAACAAAAAGCGGTTACCCACAATTCGTTCTTCTTTATAATGCCCGTGATAGGCATAAAATTCCATCTCTTCTATTTCAATTATGCACATAAGAGTTGCAGTTATTATTCGCGCTCGGTATTGGCTTGGTCTTTACCTCCAAGAATAAATTTATCGTATAAAAATAACCCGATAATTGTAGCTACACCAATTGCACTAAACACCATCCATATTTTTGATGGATTATAAGTGTTCCACAAATAATCTGTAAGTTGTTGATGACTCATTCCCATTAATTCAGCAGCACGATTAAAATAATCGTTTTGAGAAAAACCGGCACTAATTTCAGGAATTTCCAGTCCACGCTTGGCTACTTCTGTTTTTAGAAGCGTAACTTTATCCGACCAAACTTCGTACAAATCACCGGAAAGATAGCCTGTGAAAAAATTACCTGCCGCAACCGGTAAAAATGAAGTTCCCATATATAAAGCTTCTTTGCCTTTTGGTGCAATACGCCCAATATATTCAGTAAATTTAGGAGAACTAGCCATTTCGCCCAATGCAAATATAAAGATACCAAGGATAACATAAAAACCATTTCCGGTTCCAAAAGCAATACCAATACCAACGGCATTTACAATTATTCCTGAAATGATTGCATTTACCGGACGAAATTTCATAACCAAAGCAGAAATTAATACTTGAAATAAAATTATTGCGCCAGCATCCAAGTTTACCATCATTTCGGGTGCAATTGTTCCATCTTTTGTGCCTATGGCAGCAGCCAGTCCCGGAGATATATTAGCTATTGAATTATAAATCATTGAAGTATTTACCCATTGATCAATAAAATTGGGTAAGGTGTAAAACAATTGATTGAACATAGTCCAAAACCCAATCATTATAATTAGGAAAATTAATAGTTTTAAATCTTGTATTGCTGTCCAGATATTTTTTAGTGATTTTAATATGGCTTGCCCAAGACTGTCTCCAATATTTTTCTCTCTATCGGGCTCTTTATACAATAGGGTAACTAATACTAAATTTACTAAAATAGCGGAAGCTGCCATAATAAAAACAATTCGCCAGCCATAAGCATCTCTTAATTTTGAAGAAAAAATAGGACCAATAAATCCACCAACATTAACCATCATATAAAAGATACCAAAACCAATAGATGATGTTTCTTTTGTAGTTGTTTTAGTAACCGTTGCAGAAATTACCGGTTTAAAAAGTGCAGCACCTAATGCCACCCATAAAAAAGCAAAGTAAACTAAATTGTAGGTATGAACAGTTCCCATAAACCAATAACCTGAAGAAAGAATGATAAATGCAAATATTAAAGTTCTTTTATACCCAATCCTGTCAGCCAATGCACCGGTAATAATAGGAAGGAAATACAAAATAGCAGTTACTGTTCCCATTATCGAACCTTTTTGACTTTGGGTAAAACCTAATGCTCCTTCATCGGTGGAATTAGTAAGATATAGTGCCAAAACAGCAAACAAGCCATACCAAGCCCAACGCTCAAAAAGCTCCATAGTATTGGCAATCCAAAATGTTTTCGGAAATTTTTGAAAAATACTTTGTTTATCGGGTTTATCTTTTAACATAATAAAGTTTTAAAGTTAATAATTGCCTAAATTAATAATTTTTCAAAAAGGATAAAATTTTCGGCTAATGTTATATTGCAATTAGCTAATAAAAAAAGCTGTCTGTATAACAGACAGCTTTAAAGCAAATAAATTATGGATTTTATAAATGTCCTATCGGGTCAGGGTTTCCATCAGGGTCTCCATTAACATATCCATCGATAGCAGGATTACCTCCGGTCATTAATAATACGCCGCACATATGAGGAGAAGCCATTGAAGTACCACTCATGGTAGTATAACCACCGTCCATATATGTTGAATAAACATCAACTCCGGGCATACAAAAATCTATTGGGGGATTTCCATAGTTTGAAAAATAAGCCCAATAATCATTATCGTCCATTGCTGAAACAGTCCAAATATTTGCAGCATTTGCACGGGCTGGTGAATGATTATTTGCATCATCACTTTCGTTTCCTGCCGCTAGTGCAGTATAAATACCTTGATTAGCCATATTGATTACGGCATCGTCAATGGGCTCATAAACATCACCACCAAGACTCATATTAGCTGCATCGCCGGGATTTGCGTTTGCTGCTACAAAATCAACTCCGGCAATAATAACAGAATAAGCTCCACTACCTCTACGTTCTAATACTTTAACAGTAACAATTGTTGCTCCTGCCGCTACTCCTACTACACCAATATCATTGTTTAATGCAGCAACAGTTCCGGCACAATGAGAGCCGTGTCCGTTATCGTCATCGGCATAAGCATCTTCATTAATAAAATCATATCCGCGTGAAGCATCTACATTCAAATCGGGATGATCCAAATCAACTCCGGTATCAATAATCCATGCTGTTTTACCGGTTCCATCACCATAACCAACGCGTGTTGTTCCATAAGGAATAGTTTGAGCAACCGGCTCAGGATCAGTTGCCCAACGACCATTACCTGCAAAAGCACGCATATCATCTAAATTAAACATTTTGTCCGGTACTATATAGTCCACTCTACTATCTTTCTTTAATTCTGCCAGTTGTTCTTCATTCAATTTTGCTGCAAATCCATGAATAGCTGTACCATAAGCTTGTAAAACTGATGCTTTTTCAACTCCCATCTGAATAGCTTCTTGCTTTACAAACTGAACTCTTTCTTTGTACTTTAACTGGGCAAGTGCTTTGTTGTTATTGGTTTTTAGTACTACAATGTACTGACCGGGAATAATATCCTCAGAAACAGTTGGCTCATCTTGTTTTGTGATATTGTTTTCTTCTTCTTGACAAGAAAAAACAAATACTAAAAGAAATAGGCTAATTAGCCCTAAAAAAATTTTTTTCATAATAGTTAATTTTTAGATTAATATTTGTTTGCTAAATTAGGAGTATTAATAAGTTTAATTATTATGAAATTTTATTTAAAACTTATGATTTTTCAAAAAAACTAAGTGAAAATTTCGGACTTACAAAAAATGATGGATATAATTAATCCGTCTATTACTTCACAAATGCCAGAAGACAT
>JAKIUH010000095.1 GCA_021647685.1 Bacteroidales bacterium | reverse complement strand
CTTTGGATATTTATATGGCAGGGGGCGATTTTAACAACAGTGGTACCTTTACGGCAAGTGGAAATAAAGTTTATTTTACGGCAGATACCACACAATCAATAAACGGTATTACCACATTTTATGATTTATATAAAACTACCGGAACCGATACTCTAAAATTAGGTGCAAATTCAGAAATAACTGTAAATCATTATCTTTCACTAGAATCGGGCTTGTTTTTTGATAACGGGAATAATGTAAATGTAAAAGGTAATTTAAATAACTTGATTACTACCCTAAGTTCAGGTACAGGCAATGGTATTGTATTAAATGGAACAGCAGAGCAAACAATTACAGGTTCAGGAACTTATGCTCGCTTAACAACTGATAATCCGGCAAATATGACCATACCAACAGGATATAATATTACCGTAACCGATAGCCTGCAACTAAAACAAGGTGTTTTGGATATTGGTAAAAACTTATTGATTTTAACCAAAAATGCGGATATAATTGAGGCTTCTCCGTTTTCTGAGTCGAATATGATATCAACAAATATATCGTTTACCGATGCCGGGGTTAAAAAATACTTTCCAATTATAAATAGCAGTACTGTATTTACTTATCCTATGGGCTCGGCAGGTAAATATACACCGGTTACTTTTGATATCACTGCAAATGGTAATGATACGGCAAGTATTCGTATCCGTGCGGCAAATGAACGTCATCCAAGTATAATTGAAGACTCGGAAGCTCCTAATACTGAAATTCCTGATACAGCTAATGTATTATGGTATTACTGGACAATTGATGCAAACGGCATCGATGGATTTACAGCTACGGCTACTATGCAATCTTATGCATCGGATGCGTATGTTACAAGTCCTTACACAACAGCCGATTATATTACGGCGCGTTTATTGAATGCAAGCTTGGGTACTTGGGATAAGTTTACAAACTTAGACTATAATGAAGCTACCAGTGAATTATATTTCTATTATTCAGGAACAAATGACCAAGGAATAGATGGTGATTATACAGCCGGAATTGATGATGCTATTCCTGACAAAGTTCCTTCATATATTACTATTGCAAATGGGGATTGGAGTGATGCAACTATTTGGGATACTTATCCTACATCAGGAGGTTCTGTGCCGGCAGGAGGACCAAGAGGTTCAATAGTTTATATACAGCATACGGTTACAACTCCTGCAAATTTTGTATCGGCATATATTACACGTATGCTTGCACCGGGAGTACTCAATTTGGGAACAACTTTCGGGCATCGTTTAGGCTTTGTCAGCGGTACCGGAAAAATCTATTTAGAAAGTGGTGATTTACCTGCCGGTGTTTATGATGATTTCTTTGCTGCGGACAGTGGAACTATTGAATATGGTGGTGCCAACGCTATTGATATATTGAGTGAAATAACAGCCGTAAATAATTTGATTTTAAGCGGCTCTAACGACAGAATATTACCTAATTTAGATTTGGTAATACGCGGTAATTTAACCATTAATGGTCCGGATGTCAAAAATACGCATAACGAATCGGTTGAACTACGTAAAGACCTTACATTTGCCGCAGGAACTTTTGATGCCGGCTTTGACGATGGTGCAGATGTAAACAACGGTATGTTTATAATTGGTGGTAGTACCACACAGCATATTTACGGACCGGCAACATTTACCGGTACCAATGCCTTTAATCATTTTAAAATGAATAATCCGGTAGGTATTGTGTTAGACCAGCCTGTGGATATAGATAACCAATTGGTATTTGTAAGTGGACCTATTACCACAAGCTCCACTAATATTTTAACTTTACATAATACTGCAACGGATATAGTTACGGGTGCCGGAGCAGGAAATTATGTAGATGGTCCTTTAAAAAAGAATATTATTAACGGGCAAGGCTTTAATTTTCCTACGGGTAATGCCGGTAGATACGGAAATATTCGTGTATTTAATACGGGTACAACAGGAAATGAATATTGGATTGCTCAATATTATAATGATAATCCCGGAAATGCCGGTTATGACCCTACAGTCTATAATGCTCCTTTACAAACGGTTAGTGATAATGAATATTGGCGCGTTTATAGTCCTGTAGCAACAACAGCACAAGTAGAACTTCGTTGGGACAGCCAAAGCGGTATGCCCACGGATGCGGCAAATGTTGCTAATACACGAATTGCTGAATGGAGAAATACAGTACCACAATGGGAAGAAGTAGATGCCAATAATACGATAAGTGCTGCCGGTTCAACAGGTACCGTAACTTCTACTGTAAACAGTAGTTTTAATGAATGGACTAGTACAGGCAATATTTTCACTTTAAGTACTACCTATGTTTCGCAAGATTTTACATGGGATGGTAGCCAAAGTGTAGTATGGAATGATGCTGCAAACTGGTATGTTAATCTAGTGCCGACCGCATTGGACAGCGTGATTATTGCTTCCGGAATGCCTAATGATCCTACAATTAGTATTGATGCCGTATGTGGTGGTATGGATTTGCAAGCCGGAGCTACACTTACGATTAATTCAGGAGCTTCACTTACATTAAGCGGTGATTTGGTTATGAACGGTGATGTTCTTCTTAAATCAGATGCTAATGGTACCGGTGTATTAATTGATAACGGAAATATTGGAGGAACCGGTACTGCAACTGTTGAACGTTTCTTGTCAGGAAGTAAATTCCATTATATATCTGCGCCTCTGTCAGCCATACCGCACACAACTTATTATGCACAATTACCCGGCGAAACTCAGGTAAATACTAATTATTACTGGTATGATGAAACAAACAGTAATTCAAACTGGTTATATGGTTGGGTAGCACAGAACGGTACGGGAAATATGATTGTAAACAGAGGTTATGCCTATTATTATACTAAGGATTACACTTTTGTACAAACAGGAGGAAGTTTTAATACCGGAAATCTTTCGGTAACGGTTACTAATAGTAATAATGGAGTGGGCTCCGATGGTTGGAACTTAATAGGTAATCCGTATCCTTCTACTATTTTAGCAGATGAGTTTATCTATAATAATAATTCAGTGATTGACGGTACTTTATATTTCTGGGATGATCCGGGGACCAACGGGAGCTATGTCAGCTCTGATTATGCAACATGGAATTTAGCCGGAGCAGTTGGTACCGGTTCAGGTACAGCATCAAACAGTATTACCCCTGACGGATATATTGGTGTTGGTCAATCATTTTTTGTTCATACCAATGCAGGTGGTACGGTAAACTTTACCAATAGTATGCGCCGTATCGGAAACGGACAGTTTTTTAAAGACGCTGCTTACGATGGTGTTGGAAGATTAAAGTTGAGTATTTCTAACGATGCTACCCGAATGTATAATGAATTATTGATTGCATTTATTGACGGTGCAAGCGACAATTTTGATAATCTTTACGATGGTAAAAAAATAAAAGGAAATCCGGATATTGCATTTTACAGTAAATTAAACGGTGAAGATTATGCAATTCAATCATTTGCACCGCTAAGTGCGTTCAGTGAAAAAGTAGTGGATTTAGGTTTTGACTTAAGCAATTCAAATACTTATGTGATAAGTGTTCAGCAATTTGAAAATTTTGACCCTGCCGTTAAAGTTTCTCTGATAGATAAAATGTTAGATTCTGTTATTGATTTGCGTTCACAAAATACATATACATTTACAAGCAATGCGGGGACATTTGCTGATAGATTTGAAGTAGTATTTAATTACCAGCCTGCTAATGATGGTTTTACTAATCGTCTTTTGCTTAATCTTCCAATAGCTGATACTATGGCAATAGAAGATTCGAATTTTGAATATAGACTGGCAGAAAATACATTTTTAGCTGCAAATCTTCAAGATACACTCACTTATAAAGCTACATTATTTGGTGAATTTGCTTTACCTGCATGGTTAAGTTTTAATCCCAATACATTGACATTTTCCGGAACACCTGAAAATAAGGACGTAGATACCACCTTGATTATTAAATTAACAGCTAATGATTTGAATGGTGATAGTGTTTATGATGAATTTGTACTTAGAGTGGTAAATGTAAATGATGCACCGGAGCTTGTTAATGCTATTCCTAATCAAAGTATAATTGCCGGAGAAGATTATTCGTATATTGTTCCGCAAAATACTTTTACCGATGTGGATAAAGGTGATCGTATTGTATTATCTGCTAAATTGGCTGATGGCAGTTCTTTACCTGATTGGTTGAATTTTGATGAACAGAGCGGTAAACTATATGGTACAGCAGCGAGTATTGGCGATTATCGTATTATGATTACAGCTACCGATATAGCCGGTGCTTCTACCTCTGATGAGTTTACTTTAAGCGTGAAAAGCATTACCGGAATTAACCGCTTATCGGAAAGTAAAGTAAGTATTTATCCTAATCCTACAACCGGTAAATTTGTAATTGAAACCAATTATTATTCTGATGATTTGGATATTATTATCAGAGATAATCAAGGACGAATTATTAAACAGATGAAGCCACAAAGTAAAAATACCGATGTGGATATAAGCACTTATTCATCAGGTTTGTATTTTATAGAATTAAGAAATAAAGAGGAATCAATCGTGCATAAAATCAATTTGAATAAATAAAAAAAAAGAATTTCGGTAAGATTATTAAGCCTGCTTCATTATGGAGCAGGCTTTTTTTTACAATATTCTTTATTGATAATATCAATCATAACAAAAAAAATGTATTTTTGCTGTTTAATATCAAAACTAAAATGGTAAACATGTCAGAAACAGGTTTTCAGTTAGACGGTAAAAAATATCGTAAGATTAATAATATTACCGGTTGGGCAGTTTTTTTAATTGCTGCTTTTACTTATTTATCAACTATTGAGCCTACTGCCAGTTTTTGGGATTGCGGTGAATTTATAGCCAGTGCTTATAAACAAGAGGTTGGTCATCCTCCGGGTGCGCCGCTGTTTATGATTGCAGCAAAAGTTGCCAGTTTGTTATCTTTTGGTGATGTAACACAAGTTGCCAAATGGATAAATTCTTTATCGGCATTAGCTAGTGCTTTTACCATATTGTTTTTGTTTTGGACGATTACTTATTTTGCCGACAAAATTGTAAAAAAGCCTTATGAAAAATATTCGCTGAATAATTTAATAGCGGTTATGGGTAGTGGGGCAGTTGGTGCTTTGGCATATACCTTTTCCGATACATTTTGGTTTTCGGCAGTAGAAGGGGAGGTCTATGCTTTATCATCCTTTTTTACGGCTATAGTTTTTTGGGCAATTCTTAAATGGGAACGTATTGCCGACGAAGCTTATGCTAACCGTTGGTTGATCTTTATTGCTTATATGATGGGCTTATCCATAGGTGTTCATTTATTAAATCTCTTGGCGATACCTGCCATCGTATTTGTTTATTATTTTCGAAAATATGAACCCAATAAGCGTGGAATAATAATGGCATCAATCATTGCTATTGTTGTACTTGGGGTAATTATGTACGGTATAATTCCCGGATTGGTTAAATTGGCTGCAGGTTTTGAATTAATCTTTGTAAATGGTTTTGGTATGCCCTTTAATACGGGTGTAGTGGTTTATGTTTTACTTTTGACCGGAGGTATTGTTTACGGGTTAATTTATACAAGTAAAAAGAAAAAAGTTCTTTGGAATACCGTTTTATTAATGCTGACAGTTATTATTATTGGTTACTCCTCCTTTACAATGATTGTTGTTCGTTCTATTGCTGAACCACCCATGAATGAAAATCAGCCGGATAATGTTTTTTCGCTTTTGGCTTATTTGAACCGCGAACAATACGGCGATAGAACATTGGTGTATGGACAATATTTTAATGCTGATGTAATTGATCAGGAAACACAATATACTTATTTACCGGTGGGCGATAAATATAAAAAAATACCTAAGGTAAATCCCAAATATGTTTATGATCCTGCTTATTCTACTATTTTTCCCCGTATGTATAGTCATCAACAAAATCATATCTCCGGCTATAAAAATTGGGCAAATATTAAGGATACGGAAAAGAAACCAAGCTTTGGACAAAATTTGGCATTTTTCTTTAAATACCAAGTTGGTTTTATGTATTTAAGATATTTTATGTGGAATTTTTCGGGTCGCCAGAACGATATTCAAGGACACGGTGATTATTTAAAAGGAAATTGGATAAGCGGAATTCCTTTTATAGATAATATTCGCTTGGGGAATCAAGATGCTTTACCTGAATATCTGAAAAATAATAAGGCAAGAAACAAATATTATATGTTGCCCTTACTATTGGGTTTATTAGGAATGTTTTTCTTATATCAAAAAAGACCGAAACAGTTTTTAATCGTTTTTTTATTGTTCTTTTTTACAGGACTGGCTATTGTTTTGTATTTGAATCAAACTCCTTTTCAACCACGTGAGCGTGATTATGCTTATGCCGGCTCGTTTTATGCTTTTGCAATTTGGATAGGTTTAGGTGTATTTGCTATTACAGATTGGCTACAAAAATATATTAGAGGAAGTGCCTCGGCTATTATAGCAACGGTATTAAGTTTGGTTTTGGTTCCTTCAATTATGGCAAAAGAAAATTGGAATGACCATGATCGCTCAGGAAGATATACCGCCCGCGATTTTGCTTCAAACTATCTTAATTCTTGCGCCCCCAATGCTATTTTGTTTACCTATGGAGATAATGATACTTTCCCCTTATGGTATGCGCAGGAAGTTGAGGGAATACGAACCGATGTGCGTGTGGTTAATTTAAGTTTGCTTGGGACTGATTGGTACATTTATCAAATGACCAAACGTGCTTATGAAAGTGCACCGGTGCCGTTTTCTATGTCGCGTGATAAATACCGGCAGGGTGAACGTGATTATTTACCTGTATTAGAACGTGTAAAGAAATACACACCACTTTCAGAGGTAATAAAATTTATTTCATCAGATGATAAGCGTGCGAAAGTTCAACTTCAAGATGGCAGCTATATGAATTATGTACCTACAAAACTTTTACAAATTCCTGTTGATAAAGAAAAAGTTTTGGCAAATGGAACGCTTAGTGTTAAAGACACAGCTCTTTTATTGGATACTATTAATTTCAAACTGAATAAAAAGTATATTTCAAAAAGCGATATGATGGTGCTTGATTTATTGGCGAACTTTAATTGGGATCGCCCCATTTATTTCGCAGCAAGCATTGGAACAGATAATTTTATGGGTTTACAGGATTATTTCAGGCTTGAAGGTTTTGCATACAGACTGGTTCCGTATAAAACAAAAACCGAAGATGGTGAAATTGGAGCTATTAATATCGATATTCTTTATGATAATGTAATGCATAAGTTTAAATGGGGACGAATGAACCATGAAGATGTATTAATTGATCATTACAATCAGAGAGTAATTAGCATTATGCGTTTTAGAAGTGTTTTTGCCCGCTTGGCAGATGCTTTACTTAAAGAAAATAAAAAAGACAAAGCAATTGAGGTTTTGGATAAAATTGTTGAGTTAACGCCCAATAAACAATTGCCTTATGATTATACAATGTTGCCAATTGTTGAATTGTATTATAAAGCCGGTGAATCTGATAAAGCAAATAAATTAGTTTCGGAATTAGCACGAATTTATAAGCATGATTTGAATTATTATCTGAGTTTAAACCAACCTTATATATCCGCAGTAAATTACGAAATACAAATCGGAATGAATGTTATGCAACAGTTAACCGGTTTGACCGAAACGTATCATCAAGAAGATTTGTTTGATCAGATATCAACGGATTTTGATATGTTGTATCAAAAATACATTGATATAATGCAGAAATAGTGCTAATTAGAAAACTCAAATTAAAAGCAGAAGGTTTTATTACTTTCTGCTTTTTTATTTTTAAACGATTTTTGAGCATCTCTATAGAACACAATAGAAATTATTCCCTACAATTAGGTATTTCAGATAAGAATATCTTTTTTATTTTTGCAGTCTCATTTAAGGAAATGAATAATGCAAAATAATCACACAAAAAACGGAAAGAATGGAACATGGTTGAAGTTTTTCAAAAAATACCATAAATGGTTGAGTATTGTCTTAACTGTGTTTATTTTACTATTTGTTTTTTCAGGAATAATATTGAACCACAGGGAGTTACTTTCGTCTCATGATGTCGATCGCTCGTTGTTGCTTGAGCGGTATGAATATAAAAATTGGAACAATGCAGCGGTAAAATCCTATGTGAAATTGGGTGGAGATAGTGCGCTTATTTATGGCAATATTGGTATTTGGCTCACAAAAGATAACTTTAAAACGTTTAGCGATTTTAATGCAGGTTTTCCAAAAGGTACCGATAACCATAAAATTGAGGTGGTT
Organism: Bacteroidales bacterium; assembly: GCA_021647685.1. Taxonomy (GTDB): domain Bacteria; phylum Bacteroidota; class Bacteroidia; order Bacteroidales; family NBLH01; genus NBLH01. The sequence goes on along the minus strand of JAKIUH010000095.1, from coordinate 3,475 downwards.
TTACAAAGTAATTCCGGGAATTTGTATGCGGGAACATTATTCGGTTTTTTTTGGTATGATAAACAAAATGCCCGATGGGTGAAAATTGATTTGCCGATTCATGAAAAGCGAATTGTCGGTTTGCTTTCAAAGGGGGACTCTTTGTATGTTATGAGCCGTTCTCATTTGTTGGTAACTCCCGATGAACCTTGTGATTTTACTTTTGATGAAATAAAAATTCCACCGGCTGATGACTATGATAACAAAATCGGCTTATTTAAAACTTTATGGGTAATTCATAGTGGTGAAATATACGGAATAAGTGGTAAATTGTTTGTAGATTTTGTAGGCTTGGTTTTTGCTTTTTTAACAATCACAGGAATTATTCTTTGGTTAACCCCTAAGCAGATAAAAAAACTTAAAAAGAAAAATAAAAAATTTCAAAACTTATAAAAACTGGCGATATTTATATGAAAAAAAATGGTTTTGATTGTGACTATGAGTATGATGCAATTATTGTCACATCGGAGAAAATTTTCCACATTGAAAATATAACTATCTAATAAAAGTATACAATGAAAATGATATAATTTCTAAATAGAAAAAACCCTGTTTTTTAAAAAGGAAATTAAATGAAAAGCGCAAAAATATTTTTTGGTTCAGATGAAGTTGCTAAAGAGCATATTAGCGATAGGGTAAGTCCATATAGTGGAGAGATAGTATCTACTGCTCCAATATGTACTAAACATGATGCAGAAAAAGCATTAAAAATTGCCAAAGAGGCATGCGTTGAAGCCAAAAAATCTGCGCTATCTCAAAGATGTAACTGGCTTTTAGATGTAGCTTCTAAACTTCGCGAACAAAAAGAAGATATAGCTCAAACTATAACTGATGAAGTAGCAAAACCTATCACTTTTGCTAGGATTGAGGTTGAGCGTTGTATTGAGACTGTAACACTTAGTGCTGAGACTATGCGTACTATGCATGGTGAGACCATAAACACAGATGCAATGCCAAGTGGTAAAAAAACAATGGCATTTTTTACTCGCGAACCAGTAGGGGTTGTTGTAGCAATTACACCTTTTAATTTTCCGCTAAACCTAGTAGCTCATAAATTAGCCCCTGCTTTAGTTGCTGGTAATACGGTTGTGTTAAAGCCAACACCAGAAGCACCACTAACTGCTTATAAATTTGCTAAGTTATTTATAGAGAGTGAGTATGCTGTAAAAGATGCTCTAAGTGTAGTCTATGGAGATGCTGAAGTTGGCTCAGCACTTATAACATCTGATATACCTCGTGCTATAAGTTTTACAGGCAGTGTCCCTGTTGGAGATATTGTTACTAAAAGTGCAGGGATTAAAAAAATAGGTTTAGAACTAGGTGGAAATGCTGCTACATTTATTTCAGATAGTGCAGATTTAGATTTAGCAGCCACTCGTTGTGCTCTTGGTGCTTTTGTAAACTCTGGTCAAGTTTGTATCTCACTTCAAAGAATCTATGTAGATGCTTCGGTTTATGACGAGTTTGCTACTAAGATGGCAAATGAGTCTAAAAAATTAGTAGTTGGTTCCCCTTATGATGATGATACTTTTATGGGACCACTTATAGATGCTGAATCATGTGAGCGTGCTATGAGTTGGGTGCAAAGTGCTATAGATGAGGGTGCTCGTGCATTACTTGAACCAAAAATTGATGGTAGAATATTTTATCCATGTGTAATGGCAGATGTGCGTGATGATATGGCTATAGTTTGTGAAGAGGTATTTGCTCCAATAGTCTCTCTTGTTAAAGTTAATGGTTTTGATGATGCGCTTCCTCGTATGAATAATTCACCTTATGGTTTACAGTTTTCTGTATTTACAAATGATTTAGATCTTACAAAAAGAGCAATCTCAGAACTTAATGCTGGTGGGATTGTTATAAATGATATGCCAACACTTCGTTTTGATATTCAACCATATGGTGGTGTAAAACTTAGTGGAGTAGGGCGTGAGGGTCCAAAATATGCAATTGAAGAGTTCACAGAGATAAAATCAGTAGTTATATGCTAAAGAAAAAAGTCATTATTTCTGCTTGTTTGCTTGGGTATCTATGCAGATATGATGGTAAAACTAAAAAAGTTTTAAAGATAGTTGATGCGTTTAGCAACGATGAAATCATCCCTTTTTGTCCTGAAGCACCTCTTTTTGGAACTCCAAGAGAGAGAATAAGTGTACTCGAGATAGATGGAGTAAACAAAATAATCAGTAATGATACAAACAGGGATGTTACACAACTTTTAGAAGATGAGATAAAATCATTTGTAAAACTGCATCCAAATGTGCAAAAAATAGTTCTAAAATCAAAGAGTCCTAGTTGTGGAAACGGAACTACCCCGATAGTAAATGAAGAAAAAAAAGTAATTAAACTAGGTGATGGACTTGCTACTAAAATTTTTAAACAAGTATATAAAGATATAAAAATAAAAGATGAACTAAACTATTTATAGCTTAGATCCTCAGTCAAGCTGAGGATGACAGAACTATTGAAATAGTTTTAAAACATTAGCCTGAACAACATTTTTTTGTGCTAAAGCAAATATGCCAGTTTGATCTAAAATCTTATTTTTATTAAAATTTGCACTCTCTGCGGCAAAATCTAAATCTCTGATTTGAGACTCTGCCGAAGCTGTATTGATTTGAGATACAGATATATTTCTTACATTAGATTCTAAGGCATTTTGTCCTGCTCCTAAGTTTGTCATAATAATTCCAGCAGATTCTAGAGCACTGTCAATATTTTTTAAACTATCCTCTATATTAGTAGCGTTAGAAACATCTACCTTTGGTAGTATTGAAGATGCATTTCCAAAATTTATATCAATGTTTTCTCCGGCATTTGCACCAGTTTGAAATGTAAAATCATTATCCCCTCTTAATAAACTCATACCATTGTAAGAAGTTGTATTTATGATATTGTTTGCAGATGAGAGCAGAGCATCTATCTCATTTTGTATAATAGCTCTGTTGCTACTGTTCATAATTGGGCTTGACGCTTTTAGTGTCAAACCTCTTACATCGGTTAGAATACTTGAGTATTCTTGCATAGCCCCATCAGCTATTTGTACCATACCTATAGCATTGTTTGAGTTTTGTATAGCTTGTCCAAGTCCACGAACTTGGGCAGACATTGCATTTGCAATTGCCATACCAGATGCATCATCTGCAGCGCTGTTAATCCTTGAGCCTGAAGACAATTTAGCTAGATTAGAATTTAGATTTATACTGTTGTTTGTTAGGGATGTTGTACTTGAAACAGTCATGTTGAATCCTTTTATTATCGTTACTTTAAAAAAGTATACACCATTTTAACTAACACAACATAAAATATAAAAATTAATTTTAGCAATAAGGGCACCTTAAACAGTAATAACATTATTTTTAGATATAATCGCATAATTTTATATACGAGAATATTAATGAATATTAGAGAAGAATTTTTAAAGTTTTTTGAATCA
>JAKIUH010000094.1 GCA_021647685.1 Bacteroidales bacterium | reverse complement strand
TGTGCAGCTGAGCAGCAAAAAACATTATAATTTGTATATAATAAATGCATTCTTTTTCTGATATTTTAGTGAAAAACCTTGCATTTCAAGGCAATAATGCAAGCATAAAACGCTGACTAATAATATATTTAGCGTTTTTCAGCAAGCCCTAATTATTGAAATTAAGCAATATACTTGTACGCAAAAGCATTAATATTCATTCCGGCACCTACCGATGCAAAAATTAAATGCGTATTATTTGTAAATTGATGATTTTCAATTTGTCCTTTTTTAATCATATCATACATAACCGGCAAAGTCGCCACCGAGTTATTTCCAAATTTTTCAATAGTCATCGGCATTATATTTTCCGGTATTTCTTTTACTTTATATAATTTAAACAAACGCTGAAGCATGGCTTCGTCCATTTTTTCATTTGCCTGATGAATAAGTACTTTGTTTATTTGATGAATATCAACACCTGCTTTATCTAAAACATCTTTCATTAATTGCGGAACATTAGTTAGTGCATATTCATATAATTTTCGTCCTTGCATTTTAATTAAATACTGTTTACGATCAATTGCCGCATTATTAGAAGGACCGTTCCATAATAAATTGAGGTGGTTTAATGTATCGCTTCGGGTTTTATGCGATAGAATACCAATAGGCTCTTCACTTTCAACAGCTTCTACAATTACAGCTCCCGCACCGTCCGAGTAAATCATTCCGTCACGGTCAAAAGGGTCGGCAATGCGTGACAGTGTTTCCGTACCTATGACCAAAGCACGTTTAGCATCTCCTGATTTTAAAAAATAATCCGCTTGTATCATTCCTTGTACCCAACCCGGGCAACCAAATGGAATATCAAAAGCAACGCAATAAGGATTTTCTATTTTTAATTTATGTTTTATCCGGGCTGCTATGCTAGGCATAAAATCAGCTTGGCGATTTCCATAGCGTACATCACCAAAATTGTGAGCTACAATAATATAATCCAAGCTTTCTTTATCGATCCCCGAACTGTTTAATGCATCTTCTGCCGCAAAAAAGCCTATGTCTGATGCAACTAAGTCTTTGCTAACATAGCGCCGCTCTTTAATCCCTGTTATTTGATAAAATTTTTCAATTATTTCAGTATTATCTTTTTGCAGTTTCTCACCATTAACTTCATAAAATTCCGCATTCAAAAAATCAGAATTTTTTTTTACAATAGTTGGAATATATTTTCCGCTGCCTTTAATAACTGAATATAGTTTTTTCATAAATCTTTTTAATTTATTAATAAGTCCGCTAATATATATTAAGTAGTTTGAAAAAACAAAATATATTTTTTGATTTTTACGGTGTTTAAAAGAGAATTAAAATTAGTAGCTGAACGTAAATAATGTGTTTTAAATGAAAAACATCAAGCTCTATACCTGTGAAATCGTAAAAATAGTAATTAACTACTGTAAATGACTTATTTTTAAAATGTGCATAACAACGAAATTGGCGTTTTCGGTCAAACTCTAAATAGAGTTTGTCCATAACATATAGAGTTTGGTCTATAAAGTTCGAGTTCAAGGCGTGTGAAAAATGTAAACCGCAGTATGCTAAAGTATTCGAGGATTTACATTTTGAGCAACAACGCAGAAATAGGACTTTATAGACAAACTCTAATTAACAATTGGTAAATTAAGTAACGAATTAAGTTTTCTTAACACTTGTTAAGTGATTTTCTGTTATAAAACAGTTTACTTTGTGTAAATAGTAATTTTTAATAAAAATGAGAAAAACAAACGCACCGGATTTTCATATTCCTGTTATGGGAATTGGTTTTACAATTGATACACCAACAAAAGTAGCCCAATACGGTATATCTTCGGTAATTTCATTAGTAGATGATAAACTAATGGAGAAATTAAGAGCATTTTACAGTAAAAATCTTGAAATTCCTTATAAGGAAATATCTGAAAAAGTAGAAGATTTTCGCGCAAAACGAATAACGGCTTATCTGGATTTAATGAATGATATTGTAAGTACTAAATACAATGAAATGAAAAAATCATTGCTGGAAAAAAGCGATGAAATTGAAAAGTATTTAGATATGTTGCCAGATTATTCGGAAATTAAACAAAAATTTTATGAGTTTTCAAACAGTGGTAAAATAAATGATTTTAAAACATGGCTTATAGAGCATTTGCCCAAAGGAAATATTGATGTGAACATCATGACCAAATTGGACAAAGAAAACTATAAACGAGGTGAAAAACTGCCTTCCGAGTATAATGATGCTCATGCTGCATTGCGCGGTTTTGCAAACAGTAAACTTCATTCTACCATTATTTTATCGGCAGGTATGAACCCGAGGCTTTACTCATATATTGAAAAATTCAGCGATTTTTATCCTGATGAATCAGGTGTAATTCATAAAAAAATTGCCATAAAAGTTAGTGATTATCGTTCTGCCTTAATACAAGGTAAGTTTTTTGCCAAAAAAGGGCTTTGGGTGTCGGAATACCGTATTGAATCGGGTTTAAATTGCGGCGGGCATGCATTTGCAACAAATGGTTATTTGATGGGTGTGATACTTGAAGAATTTAAAAATAACCGTCAAAATTTACAAAATGAATTACATGAAATTTATATTAAAGCATTATCCGATAAAGGGTTGAGTATTCCAAAAGAACCGGTTGAAACAAGAATTACAGCACAAGGCGGTGTAGGAACTTCCGAAGAACATAAATTTTTGATTGATTATTACGGCCTGGATTCAGTAGGTTGGGGAACGCCGTTTTTGCTAGTACCCGAAATTGTAAATATGGACAAAAAAACAGAGAAAATCCTTAAAGATGCAAAAGAAAAAGATGTATATTTAAGCAATATGTCGCCTTTGGGTGTACCATTTAATACCATCAAGAATAACACAAAAGATATTCAAAAATTTCAAATGATAGAGCAAGGTGTTTACGGGAGTCCGTGTTCAAACAGATACCTTACTTTTAACACAGAACATACTGATAAACCTATATGCACTGCTTCAAGAGCCTATCAAAAAAAATGTATTGAAAGTTTGAATAAACAAGAATTATCACAAGAAGAGTTTGATAAAGCAGTAGCTAAATTAACTGAAAAGTCTTGTATATGTGTCGGTTTGGGTACTTCTGCATTATTGTCAAAAGATATAAATCCGGGAAAAGAAGGTGATGGTGTTTCGGTTTGCCCGAGTCCAACTATTGGACATTTTAGCGAAACCTATTCCTTAAACAGCATGGTAAAACATATTTACGGAAAGCTCAATTTGATAAGTACACAAGATCGTCCCAATATGTTTGTGAAAGAATTATCAATGTATGTAGATTATTTGAAAAATAGTTTAGATGATATTCAAAACCCTTTGAATGAGCGTCAAATGAAAAAATGGGTAGAATTTAGAAATAATCTAAATCAAGGAATTGAATATTATAAAGGATTGTTTTCATCTGCAAAAAATAAATTTGCCGATAAAGGGAATAAAATATTAAAAGACCTGGAAAAGTGGGAAAATGATTTACGGAATATTAAATTTCCGGAGTTTAAATAGAATTTGTTTATAAACAGATTGCAATTTTGTAAATGCAGTGTATATATCATACTTGACTTTTATAAAATTTACATTTTTATCCATTTAACAAATAATACTTGTTAGATTAGGTTGTTAATCAAGTGAAAAAGTCGCTTTTCTTTTTGAATTGCGACTTTTTTCATTTTCCTGTCTCAATTAACAAATAATTAAGTTTGTACATCAAAAATTTATGATTATTTTTGCAGGCTGATTAATAGAGATATCTTAATGTCTTGATTCTAAGATAAATATTTTATAATGATAAAGATTACTTTCCCAGATAATAATGTTCGTGAATATCCCGAAGGGATAAACGGAATAGATATAGCTAAAAGTATCAGTAACAGTTTAGCTAAAGAAATATTAGCTATTGAAGTCAATGGAGAAACATGGGATGCCACTCGTCCAATAACGGAAGATGCAAAAATCAAATTGTTTAAGTGGGACGATGAAGAAGGTAAGCATGCATTTTGGCACTCATCAGCACACCTGATGGCTGAGGCATTAGAGTTTTTCTATCCGGGCATTAAATTAGGAATTGGGCCTACCATTGAAAACGGATTTTATTACGATGTAGATTTGCCCGAAGGCAAAAGTATTTCGGATAATGATTTCCCGAAAATTGAGAAAAAGATTTTAGAACTTGCACGCCGGAAAGCACCTTATGTGCGTACAGAAAAAAGCAAAAGTGAAGCTTTAAGCTATTTTACCGAAAAAGGCGACGAGTACAAAATTGAACTGATTTCAGAATTGGAAGACGGTACCATTACTTTTTATAAACAAGGTGAGTTTACCGATTTATGTCGTGGTCCGCATTTACCGCATACCGGTTTTATAAAAGCTGTAAAATTAATGAAAATTGCCGGTGCTTATTGGCGAGGCGATGAAAAGCGAAAACAATTGACACGTGTTTACGGGATAACATTTCCAAAACAAAAATTATTGGATGAATATTTAAAACTGCTCGAAGAAGCCCAAAAACGTGATCATCGAAAAATTGGAAAAGAGCTTGAACTATTTACCTTTTCAAAAGCGGTAGGTCAGGGCTTGCCTTTATGGTTGCCCAAAGGAGCTCAATTGCGTGAGCGTTTGGAAAATTTTCTTAAAAAAGTTCAAAGAGATTATGGTTACGAACCGGTAATTACTCCGCATATTGGAAATAAAGAGCTGTATGTAACATCAGGACACTATGCTAAATACGGTAAAGACTCGTTTCAACCGATTCATACACCCGATGAAGATGAAGAGTTTTTGCTTAAACCAATGAATTGTCCGCATCATTGCGAAATTTACAAATCTAAACCGCGTTCCTATAAAGATTTGCCAGTAAGGTATGCAGAATTTGGTACTGTTTACAGATATGAGCAGAGTGGAGAGTTGCATGGATTAACGCGAGTAAGAGGTTTTACGCAGGATGATGCACATATTTTTTGTCGTCCCGATCAGTTAAAAGAAGAGTTCTTAAAAGTAATAGACATTGTTTTGTATATCTTCAAAACATTAGACTTTGAAAACTTTGAAACACAAATATCGCTACGTGATAAAGATGACCATAGCAAATATATTGGTAGTGATGAGAATTGGATGAAAGCAGAACGTGCTATAATTGAGGCTGTTGAAGAAAAAGGCTTAAATGCTGTTGTTGAATATGGTGAGGCTGCATTTTATGGCCCGAAATTGGACTTTATGGTTAAAGATGCCATAGGAAGGCGTTGGCAGCTGGGAACCATTCAGGTAGATTACAATTTGCCCGAGCGTTTTGAATTGGAATATGTAGGTAGTGATGATAAAAAACATCGTCCGGTAATGATTCATAGAGCACCATTTGGTTCGATGGAGCGTTTTGTAGCAGTTTTAATTGAACATACTGCCGGAAAATTCCCGCTGTGGCTTACTCCCGATCAGGCAGTTATTTTACCAATTAGCGAAAAATTTAATGATTATGCCAAAAAAGTTTTGAATATTCTAAAAAATTACGATATTCGCACTTTAATTGACGACCGTAATGAAAAGATAGGTAAAAAAATCAGAGATAATGAACTGAAAAAAATACCTTATCTGTTAATTGTTGGTGAGCAAGAAGTTGAAAATGAGGAAATTGCGGTTCGTAAACAAGGACATGGAGATATTGGAAAAATGAAATTAAAAGAGTTTGCAGATTTTTTGCAAACGGAAATAGATAAGCAATTAGCAAATTAAGTTTAACTAAACAATAGGAGGACCAAAAAATAGCTAAAAGATTTAAAAGAGGCTATAGAAAGCCACAAGAACAACAACCTAAACATAAAATTAACAAACAGATTAGAGCCAAAACTGTCAGGGTTGTTTTTGAAGGTGATGAAAGAGATAAAACCGGAATCTATTCAATTGAAGAAGCTTGGAAACTAGCTGAAGAAAGAGAATTGGATTTGGTTGAAATTTCGCCCAGCGCTAATCCGCCGGTGTGCAAAATCATTGATTATCAAAAGTTTTTGTATCACCAAAAGAAAAAGCAAAAGGAGATGAAAGCCAAAACAAGTAAAGTTACCGTTAAGGAAATACGTTTTGGACCCAATACCGATGAACATGATTTTAATTTTAAATTGAAACATGCCATTAAGTTTCTTGAAGAAGGGGCTAAGGTTAAAGCCTATGTATTCTTTAAAGGGCGTACTATTGTTTATAAAGAACGGGGTGAGGTTTTACTTTTACGGCTGGCTCAAGAGTTGGAAGAATATGCAAAAGTGGAGCAATTGCCTAAATTGGAAGGAAAACGTATGATTATGTATTTCTCTCCAAAGAAAAAAGCGTAAATTATTTTTAATCGTTAATATATTTTTATTTAACAAAAAGAGAAGTAAGATGCCAAAGATGAAGACAAATGCCGGCGCTAAAAAGCGTTTTAAATTAACCGGCAGTGGAAAGATCAAAAGAAAACATGCTTACAAAAGTCATATTTTGACGAAAAAGGCAAAAAAAAGAAAAAGAAACTTAACTTATTTCACCACAGTTCATAAAAGTGATGAAAAGAATATTAAGTTATTACTTGCCATGAAGTAATGTTGTTTTTATTTTGATTTTAATTATTTATTAAGGAGTTATTAACCGGAAATTTAGCCTAAAAAAGTGTTCGTAAAACGAAACGCTAAATTTCAAAAAAATTAGAAATTATGCCAAGATCGGTAAATGCAGTAGCATCAAGAAAAAGAAGAAAAAAGATTTTAAAAGACGCCAAAGGTTATTTTGGACGTAGAAAAAACGTTTATACCGTTGCGAAAAATGCTGTTGAAAAAGGCTTACAGTATGCCTATCGCGACCGTAGAAACAAAAAAAGAGCATTCAGAGCTTTATGGATTCAGCGTATTAACGCAGGTGTTCGTGCTTATGGAATGTCTTATTCCGAATTTATGGGTAAAATCAATAAAAAGGGAATTAAGTTAAACCGTAAAGTGCTTGCAGATTTAGCAATGAATCACCCAAAAGCTTTTGAAGCCATTGTAAACGAAGTAAAATAGTTTTACTATCTATATGTTTTAATGCTGTTTGCTTTGCAAACAGCATTTTTTTTTTGATTTTGATTTTAGGGTTTAAATTGATAGAAGTGTATTATATATAAATTCACATTTATAATTTATGTTGCGAGTACCATATTTTATAATTCTTATTAGTATCAGCACTCAATTTCTTTTTGCGCAACATCTGAATTTACCACAAAAAGCCGGCATGTATATTATGCCTTATACATTGATTGATTATACCCCAAGATGGCGTATCGGCTTTTTATATTATAATGGAGCTCATTGGTCTTATAATCTGGGATTAGGTTTAGGGAATCATAAGCTCAATAAGCAAAGAGCTGATGATATGAGTTTAAGCTATGATTATTTATTTTCTGAAATACGACCGGAAATAAAATATTACTTTCATCCAAAGAAATATTTCCGATATTATGTTAGTGGTGAAGTATTTGCTATATTTATGTTCGATACTAAAACGAATGCTTATTATCATAAAAAAAACGCAAATTTAATTGTTTATTATGATAGAGCAGAGTTTTATAAACAGAAATACGGGCTAAATATAAAAAATGGAATTGAACTTATTGCATGGAGTTTTTTACGATTTGATTTTTATCTTGGTTTAGGTATAGCTTATCGTAATATAAGTTATAAAAATGTGATTAATCCGAATGAGGGAGAATATTATGTTTTTGAAGAATGGTGGGGACATGCATACAAATATGAAGGCCAAAAGATTAATCCTAATTTAACGCTTGGTTTAAATATTGGAATTGAATTTTCGCAAAATAAAAAAGAATAATATTTAAAATTTAAGGTTTAAGAACAAAGGAAAACATAAAATCTATGAAGATAGCGATTATTGGATATGGTAAAATGGGTAAAACCATTGAAAAATTGGCTTTAGCCAAAGGATATAAAATTATACTGAAAATTGACGATACTAACTTAAATGATTTAACTGTTGATAATTTAAAAAAAGCAGATGTTGCCATTGAATTTACAAATCCTGAATCGGCTTTTACAAATATTAATCTATGTTTTGATGCCGGAATTCCTGTAATTTCGGGTACAACCGGTTGGTTAGATAAGTTTGAAGATATAAAACAGCGTTGCGAAAGTGAAAATAAAGCATTTTTCTATGCATCAAACTATAGCCTGGGTGTTAATATTTTTTTTAAACTGAATAAGTATCTAGCTAAGATGATGAATCGTTTTGATGATTTTGAGGTACAGGTAGAAGAAACGCATCATATTCATAAATTAGATGCTCCAAGTGGTACAGCAATAACTATTGCCGAAGGAATTATAAGTGAAATTGACCGTAAAAAGGAATGGGTAAAAGAAAAAGCTGATAGACATGAGCAAATAGCTGTTAAATCGTATCGTGAAGGCGAAATTGCGGGTATTCATACAGTAACTTATAGCTCAAATGTCGAAGATATTATAATTACTCATAATTCTAAAAATAGAGAAGGTTTGGCACAAGGAGCTTTAATGGCTGCTGAATTTATTATTGGTAAATCAGGTATATTTGGTATGGATGATTTGCTTATGTTAACGGTTTAAGCATGCTATATGTATAACCGTTTAAATCAGATATTTATGTCTCTTTTTTGAATTAGAGTGTTAAAAATAGTTAAATATTAGCTGTTTATGTTAAAAATGTTTGTATTTTTGAATTAAAATAAAAAAACATATTAGATATGAAAAGCGGAATATTTGTATTTTCTATTTTAATGATGTTTGTTTTAGCAAACGGTGTTCAAACTCTTGCACAAGAAAGAAAACAAACAAAAAAAGAGCGTAAAGAAGCTAAAAAAGCAAAGAAAGAACAACAGAAAAAGGAACAAGCGGCACTTTTTGAACTCTCCAAGCAACAAATAAAGGATAGTACTTTTATTGTTGCAGCAGATCGCATTACTTTTAAAAGTGGAATGAATTTTTCAGTTACTCAAACACTGAATTTTTTTAAAGTCTATAAAGGAGAAGGGGTTTTGCAGATTGCTCCCATAAATTCACCAAATCTTGGCTCTAATGGTTTGGGAGGCATTACTTTGAAAGGACAACTTACCCAATATCAAATAACAGATAAAGGGGATAAAATTTATGTGAAAATTACATTAAAAGGAACTCTGGGTACTGCCATGATTAATCTTAGTGTGTATGGTGGAAATAATGCCGTAGTTGATGTTTCCGGTTTATTCAGTGGTAGGGCTTTTACTATGTACGGACCACTGAAACATCTTGATGATGTTCGAATTTTTGAAGGGACCAGTTATTAAAATAATAATATTATCGATTTTTAAATTAAATTTATGAAATTAAAAATGAAACATTTAAATCTATTTTTGATAGCATTGGGAATATCATTTCTGTCTGCATGTTATCCCTATGACTCTGTTTATACAGATGAATTAGATGCTACCATTACCGTGTATGATACCCTTGCTGATTTCAGCAAACTTAAAACTTATGTTATAAGAGATTCTGTTGGTTTGGTTTATAATGACTGGCTTACTGATGCGCAGGTAGCTGCATTTTATACTGCAGGAGGGTCATCAGATAAAATTAGGACAATGGTAAAGGCAAAGTTTGATGCTCTTGGATACACTGAGGTTCAGGATTTGGCTGATGCCGATTTTGCTGTAAATATGACCGTTTTTGCAATTGAATATACCAGCTATTACTATTATTATCCCGGTTGGTGGTGGAGCTACCCCGGTTATTGGCCTCCATATTGGGGACCCTATAAAAAATCGGCTGCTGATGTAAATTATTACTATCCTTGGTACCCTTATTATCCTAGTTATACCTATTATACTTCTTATGAAGGATTATTACTTGTAGAAATGGCGGATGCAAAAACAATTACAGATAACGACCCTGAAATTCGTTTTATTTGGGAGGCTGGTATTCAAGGTTCTTTAAGTTCAGATAAGGCATATAATGAAGATCGTATTGCACGCGGATTGGATGAAGCCTTTGAGCAATCACCTTACCTGGGAATTAATTAATCATCAGGATATTAAAACAATATCTAATAATAAAGTAAATCTTGCATGTTGCGGGATTGGTTTTAGAGGCGGAAGCATTATTAATTCATTGTTTGAAACTGGATTAGCAAATATCGTGGCATTGTGTGATGTAGATATAGGTGCGCCACATACGATTAAGATTTTAGAGAAATTTCCAGACGTACCGCGTTTTCAAGATTTTAGAGAGATGTTCGATAAAATGGGTGATGATATTGAAGCCGTTAGTGTTGGTACTCCAGATTTTTCCCACTTCCCAATAACTATGCACGCCATGTCTATAGGAATTCATGTATATGTAGAAAAACCCATGGCACGTACTTTTAATGAGGTAGAACTCATGATTAAAGGAGCAAAAAAATATAATGTGGTTACTCAAATGGGTAATCAAGGACATTCTGGGGAAAACTATTTTCAGTTTAAAGCTTGGAAGGAAGCTGGTATTATTAAAGATGTTACGGCCATAACGGCACACATGAATGGAAGAAGAAGGTGGCATGGATTTGACACTAAAATGACGAAATTTCCTGATGCTGAAAATATACCAGAAACAATGGACTGGAATACTTGGTTAACAACCGCTAACCAACATGATTATAATAAAGATTTTGTTAATGGTCAATGGCGTTGTTGGTACGATTTTGGTATGGGAGCTTTGGGCGATTGGGGAGCGCATATTATGGATACCTCACATCAATTTTTAGAGTTGGGCTTACCTTATGAGGTTGATCCTGTTAAAATTGAAGGTCATAATACATTTTTCTTTCCAAAAGCTTCAACATTAGTATTTAAATTCCCTGAACGAGGCGATATGCCACCAGTTGATATTACATGGTACGATGGTGTAGATAATTTACCACCATTACCAGAAGGTTATGGCGAATTAAAGGCAGATCCTAACATTCCACCACCAACCGATGGTACCGAATTGCCTAAAAAATTAAAAGCAGGTAAAATTATTTATGGTAAAGATTTAACTTTTAAAGGTGGCAGTCACAGTCGTCCATTAGAGATTATTCCAGAAAAACGTGCATTACAAATACAAAGTAGTTTACCTATAGTACCTGAAAGTCCTTCAGATCATTTTCAGAATTTCTTATTGGCATGTAAGGGTAAGGAAAAATGTAGATCATCATTCGAAATTGCAGGACCTTTAAGTCAAGTATTTAACTTGGGCGTATTGGCACAAAGATTAAATACAAAATTAATTTTCGATCGTGAAACGAAGCAAATCACCAATAATCCACTGGCAAATGTGCTACTTGCTGGAGCACAGCCTAGAAAGGGATGGGAAGAATATTATAAGCTTTAAAATTTGAAAGAAATATCATTTCATCTTGTTGTGATGTTAAAACTAATTCCAGAAAAAAACAGGTATATGAAATTGATAACAACTTGTTTGTTTTTAATGATGTCTTCGGTCATCTTTGGCCAGCAATATAATATAAAATCTTTCGGTGCTAAAAGTGATGGAAAAACCATAGCCACAACTGCTATTCAGGCTGCCATTGATCAAGCTTCTAAAAATGGAGGAGGGAAGGTAATTGTGCCAGAAGGAATTTTTTTATCAGGAAGTATTATTCTTAAATCAGGGGTAGAATTACATTTAAATGAGAAGGCTATTCTTTTAGGAAGTACGAATCTCTACGATTATAAAAGTACAAATCGTTGGAAGTCACTTATTCTTGCCAATAATCAAGATCGTATATCTATAACCGGTAAGGGTATA
>JAKIUH010000093.1 GCA_021647685.1 Bacteroidales bacterium | reverse complement strand
CAGGCAATTTTCACAAAAAGAGTTATTTTAAGGGATATTTTTATTTTTTGAAATTCAGTGATACCTTACTATAAGTTAATTGAAAAAAATAAAAATAACACCAAAAGCAACTTTTTTGATTTTGTTTGTTTTTAGATTGGACTAATTTTATTAATATAAAAAATCATTATAAGGAAAGCGGGTTACATGAATTTTTTTCACATATTCATACAAACGTTCGCGAAGATCTTCAATATTATGTTTTTCTTTTGCCGATATAAAAAAGCATTGTTTATCATTTTTTGCAGCTATCCAATTATGTTTTATTTCCTCTAAACTATAATTTTCTTTTTCTTTAGGGGTTAAATCATCTTTATCTTTTTTCACATAAGAAAATGCATCTATTTTATTAAAAATATAATACATCGGTTTGTCCTTTGCCCCTATTTCGTATAAAGTTTTATTAACTACTTCAATTTGTTCTTCGTAACCGGGGTGTGAAATATCTACAACATGCAATAAAATATCCGATTCGCGAACCTCATCAAGAGTAGATTTGAAGGACTCCACCAAATGGTGAGGCAATTTACGTATAAAACCGACAGTATCTGACAATAAAAAAGGCAGATTTCCTAATACAACTTTACGCACTGTGGTATCTAAGGTGGCAAAAAGTTTATTTTCTGCAAAAACTTCCGATTTACTCATAAGGTTCATTAAAGTAGATTTACCTACATTGGTATAACCTACTAAGGCAACTCTTACTAATTTGCCTCTGTTTTTGCGCTGAACGGCTTTTTGTTTATCAATTTTTACAAGCTCACGTTTAAGTTTCGCTATTTTATCACGAATAATCCGGCGGTCAGTTTCAATTTCCGTTTCACCGGGTCCGCGCAAACCAATTCCGCCTCGTTGGCGTTCAAGGTGCGTCCACATGCGCGTTAAGCGTGGCAACAGATATTGATATTGAGCTAATTCAACCTGTGTGCGCGCATGTGCTGTACGGGCTCGTTTGGCAAAAATATCTAAGATAAGATTGGTACGGTCAAGTATTTTTACTTTTAATTCTTTTTCAATATTTTTTAGCTGTGAAGGGCTTAGTTCATCGTCAAAAATTACCAATTCAATATCATTTTCACGAATATAAGCGGCAATCTCTAATAATTTACCACTCCCCACAAAAGTTTTGGGATTGGGAAATTCTAATTTCTGAGTAAATCGTTTTAAAGGAATGGCACCGGCTGTCTCGGCTAAAAATGCCAATTCATCTAAATATTCACCTAATTGATTTTCATCTTGCTCTTGATTAATCAAGCCAATTAAAATAGCCCGTTCCTCTGTTTGTTCAATATTTAAGTGTTTGCTCATAGATAAATTTGTGGCAGCAAAATTATCAATAAAATACCGACTGCCGAAATTTAATTCATCGATTCTTTCACCGGATATAAGTACTGACGATTTATTGCAAAAACTCCAACAAAAATTATAATTAAGGACATGATGAACATAGCCCAATAGACCATTTTATCGCTAAATAACTCATAAAATGTCAATAGTTCGCCTTTTGACCATACACCCACAACAAAACTTATTAAATTATTGATAAAATGAATAAATATACCCGGAATTAAGGAACCCGTTTTGTAATATGCCCAACCGATAAATAGACCCGCAAATCCTGCACCTACAAACTGCCAAGGGTTTAAATGTGCCGAACCAAAAATCACGGCAGACCAAATTATTGCCTTTCGTGGCGAATAGTTTTTCAAAAATCCTTCTAAAACAATTCCTCTAAAAAATAATTCTTCAAAAACAGGTGCTGCAATAACAATGGTTAAAAATGAGAAGATATTGGGTTTAATCATTTCTTTAAACATATCTTCAAAAATTTTGGGCATAGGAGGAAGTAATTCAGTTAAGGGGTCAGTCAGTATTACCAAAGCCAAGGTCATAATAAAAAATATGAAAATTAATTGATAAGGCAGCTTTTTAAATTTCCATTGAACATTAATGTTATGAATTTTTTTTATTTTTGCTTGTGCAATTTTTATTATCCAAAACATAGTGAGCACATAACTAAATAAAACTCCAAAAGATTTTAAATTTTCGGATAATACCGGTGATTGCATGAAAGAATCGGCTAATATCATGATACCTATTGAAGGAATGGCAGCCGGTATAGAAATCAAAATTAATAGTAAAATCAGCATAAAAGCCTGATTAATGCTTGGAAATTGTTTGGTCATAATTGTTTATGTTTTAAAAATTCAACCAATTTTTGTACGGCTCGTCCTCTATGGCTAATGCGGTTTTTTTCTTTGGCAGGCATTTCGGCAAAGGTTTGATTATAGCCATCGGGAATGAAAACAGGGTCATAGCCAAATCCTCCGATTCCTTGTTTTTTTTCAATAATTTTACCGTTTACGATTCCTTCAAACTGATGCTTTTTGCCATTTAATATCAAAGATATTACTGTTTTAAAACGGGCTTTTCGATTATCTTTATCCTTTAATTCAAAAAGGATTTTTTCAATATTTTTTTCCATATTTTTTTCTTCACCGGCATAGCGGGCAGAATATACGCCCGGACGACCGTTTAATGCTTCAATTTCTAAGCCCGTATCATCAGCAAAGCAATCAATATTGTATTTACGGTACACATATTCGGCTTTTTGCATGGAATTTTCTTCAATAGTATCGGCAGTTTCGGGAATGTCTTCCATGCAAGCAATCTCTTTTAAAGATAATATTTCAAATTTTCCTGATAAAATTTCTTTTAATTCACGAAGTTTATGTTCGTTATTCGTTGCAAAAACAATTTTTGTCATCTAACTTGATTATGGTTTGTAAAGAAAAGCAACAAATTTACAGCAAAATTTCTTTTAAATCATCCAAACTATTTCCAATTTCAATACTTTTTTTCTGTTTTTTTAAACTTTCTTTTAAGCGTTGCGGGATTTGCAATCTGCCGTTAAGCTCACTCATTACCGTATCGTAAAATTTTGCCGGATGTGCCGTTTCCAAAAATATTCCTTGCATTTTATTGATTTTCAAATATTCGGATAATCCTAAGTAAGCAACAGCTCCGTGCGGGTCAAGTACGTAATTATATTTTTTGTAAACCTGCGCAATGGCAGCGCGTGTTTGCTCATCGGTAAAACTGTATCCGCTGATTTCTGATTTTATTTTTTCCCAATTTCCATGATAAAGTTCTAAAATACGAACAAAATTGCTTGGATTACCTACATCCATCGCATTGGAAATGGTGCTAATCGATGGTCGCGACTTGAAGATACCTGTTTTCAAATATTCTGGTACAACATCGTTAATGTTTGCCGAAGCAACAAAATGAGCAACCGGTAAACCGGATTGTTTTGCAATTAAACCGGCGGTTAAATTACCGTAATTTCCACTCGGCACCGATATTGCAAAGGGAATGGATTTATCCTCTAATTGTGCATAGGCAGCAAAATAATAAACAGCCTGTGGCAAAAAACGCGCAACATTAATTGAATTAGCCGATGAAAGTTGCATTTTTTCATTCAATTCTTTATCGGCAAAAGCTTCTTTTACCATTCGTTGGCAATCATCAAAAGTACCCTTTACTTCCAAGGCTGTAATATTTTTTCCTAAGGTTGTAAACTGTTTTTCTTGAATTTCGCTAACCATTCCTTTTGGATAAAGTACCACTACATCAATGCCTTCAACATCTAAAAAGCCATGAGCCACAGCACTACCCGTATCCCCTGATGTAGCTACAAGTATAGTTACTTTATTGTCTGCTACCGCAAATTTGGATAAAAAGCGTGCCATAACGCGTGCCCCAACATCTTTAAAAGCCAAAGTGGGTCCGTGAAACAATTCTAATGAATAAAACTCATCATGCACCTTCACCAAGGGAATTTCAAAATTTAAAGCATCGTTTAATAAATCTATAAGTTCATTATCCGGTAAATCATCAGCTACATAAGGTTTTAAAAAATGATATGCAATTTCAGGAATGCTTAATTCTGTTATTTGATGAAAAAATGAATCGGGTAATTGTGGTATTTTTTCAGGAAAATATAAACCCTTATCATTTGCTAAACCTTCTACAACGGCTTGTTTAAAAGTTGCTTTGTTTGATTTGTTGTTGGTACTGTAATAGTTCATGCGTTCATATTTATTTTGATTTATATTTTGTGGGCTAAAGCCCAAGAATTAAATTATGCAATGTTTCCATAACATGAATGCTACGGCTATTTAAAAACAAAAATTATCTTATTTTAATTCTATCACACCCTGCTCATTTATCTTTGATAAATGAATATCATAATCAACTCCGGTTTTGGCATAAACATCATTCATTGCATCAGCTACCTTTTGTGCCCTGTTTTTTCCTTTGCTTAGTGCAAAAACCGATGGTCCTGAGCCGGATATTCCACCACCTAATGCACCTGCCTTTAAAAAGGCTTGTTTTAATTCGGAAAATAGTGGAATTAAAATAGAACGTACCGGTTCAACAATTTTATCGTCTAATGACCTGCCGATTAAATCATAATCATTGCGGTACAAACCTGCAATTAAACCGGCAATATTTCCCCATTGGCTAACCGCATTTTTAAGTAAAATATTTTTTTTTAAAATTTTTCGTGAATTTTCGGTTTTTACTTCTATTTGCGGATGAATAACCGTACAATAAAGCTCTTGGGGAGCCGGAATTTTAATAACATCAAGCGGGTGTGTAGAACGGGCTAATGCAAAACCACCCAAAATTGCCGGAGCTACATTATCGGCATGAGGTATTCCTGAAGCCAAAGCTTCGCCTAACATAGCAAACTCTATAAGCTCAGTATCGGTAAAAATATTACCGAGCAATTTATTAAGGGCATAAGCTGTTCCGGCAGAACTTGCAGCACTACTGCCGATACCGCTGCCGGGCTTAATGCGTTTATCAATATGTATATGAATGCCAAAATTAGCATTTGCTTTATCAAGCATAGCTTGAGCAACTACTCCGGCTACATTTTTTTCAGGTGCAAGGGGTAAATTACTTCCCTCTTCAAGGCTTATTGTTATTTTTTTTTCGGCTAATTTACTAATTATCATTTCATCGCCTACACTTTCCAAGGCAAAACCAAGTATATCAAAGGCACAAGAAACATTAGCCACCGTTGCCGGAGCAAAAATTTTAATTTTATCCATAAAGTTAGTTGTTGCTGCAATTAAAAAAACACTCAGATTTTTATCGTTTTAATATTACTGATTTGCAATCGAAATAATATCGGCAAATACACCCGATGCCGTAACTTCGGCTCCTGCACCGGCACCTTTTACAACCAAAGGTAAATCTTCGTATCGGCGCGAATAAATCAATACGATATTATCTTTTCCGTCTAAACGGTAATAAGCATTTTCCGGACTTGCTTCACGCAAACCCACCGATGCTTTTCCATTATTAAATTCGGCAACATAGCGTAATTTTTTTCCTTTAGTTTCGGCTTTGATGCGCATTTCTTCAAAATAATCATCGTAATTGGGCAATTCATTGAGAAAATCTTCTACTTTTTCAATTTTCATTAATTCTTCCGGTAAAAAAGCATTATTGTGTATCTCATTCATACTTAAGCGAAAACCGGCTTCACGTGCCAATATTAGTATTTTTCGAGCAACATCGACCCCGCTTAAATCAATACGCGGGTCGGGTTCCGTGTAGCCTTCGGTCATAGCTTGCCGCACGACTTTTGAAAAAGGCAACTCTTTGCTGAAATTATTGAAAATAAAATTTAAACTCCCCGACAAAACTGCTTGTATTCGAACTATTTTATCACCGCTTTTTACCATATCTTTAATGGTTTTCAATACCGGCAATCCGGCAGCTACATTGGTTTCGTATAAAAACTTAACGTTCTTTTTCTTTGCAAGGTAATTTAATTTCAAATAGTTATCATATTCAGATGAAGCAGCAATTTTATTGGAAGCAACCACCGAAATACTTTTATCCAAAACCGATGAATACAAACTTGCCACCTGTTCGTTTGCGGTATTATCCACAAAAACACTGTTGCGTAAGTTTAAGGATTTAATTTTTTCAACAAAGCGTTCTCTGTTCATTGGTTCCGAGTGATTTGCCAATAAATTTTCCCAATTACTTAAATCAATTCCTTCGGGCATAAAAAGCATTTGGCGACTGTTTGCCAAAGCCACAATTTTTATTTCCAAACGATATTCTTCTTTCAAATACTCAAATTGGTCGCGAATTTGATTAATTAAGGTTTTCCCCACATTTCCCACGCCAATATTAAAAATATGCATTTTCTTTAAATCCGAAAGAAAAAATTCTTCGTGTAAAACATTTAAGGCTTTATGAACATTTTTGCTGCTTATTACAATGGAAATATTCCGTTCGGTAGAACCTTGTGCTATTGCACGCACATTAATACCGTTTTTGCCCAATGCATTAAATGATTTTCCGCTTAAACCTACCGAAGATTTCATATTGTCGCCAACAAGTGCGACAATGGATAATCCGCTTTCTTCTTCAAGCTCCTTAATTTTTCCTAAAGCCATTTCATTTTCAAATTCACGGGAAATAGCTTCTCGTGCCAAAAGTAATTCATCGGTATTGATACCAATGGTAATAGTGTGCTCAGACGATGCTTGAGTAATGAATATAACATTTACTTTTGCGCTAGAAAGTGCTGAAAATAAACGGGAAGCAATACCTGTTACACCCACCATTCCACCTCCCGTAAGTGTTAGCAAAGCAATATTATTAATACGTGAAAGTCCTTTTACAGGTTTTCCGTTAGGGCTGCCCTCTTTGCAAATAAGTGTACCCTTTCCTTCAGGATTAAAGGTATTTTTAATTAAAACCGGAATACCTTTTCGCAAAACCGGATTTATTGTAGGCGAATAAATCACTTTTGCACCAAAATGCGATAATTCCATGGCTTCCTCGTAAGACAGTTTTTCTAAAGGGTAAGCACTACTCACAATATTGGGGTCTGCAGTCATCACCCCATCTACATCAGTCCAAATTTCTAATATTTCAGCATTAACGGCACTTGCCAAAATGGAAGCGGTATAGTCAGAGCCACCACGTCCTAAAGTGGTTAATTTACGGCTCATAGAAGATGCAATAAAACCCGAAACAAAGATATTTTCTTTGATAGTACTCAGCTTATGATGTACATTTTTATTGGTAAGCTCAAAATTTACATTGGCATTACCAAAATTTTCATCGGTAATAATTAAATCGCGTGCATCAATCAAGCGGGTAGCAATATTATTTTCATTTAAAGCTTCTGAAATTATAATGGCTGATAAACGTTCTCCAAAACTCATTAAAAAATCTTTTGTTTTCGGAAAAATTTCACCCAAAAGAAAAATCCCATTACAAATATCGTCCAAATCGTTCAATATTTGTTTTAGATTTGCTTTAATATCGCTTTGTTTTTCGTATGAGAACAATTCGTCAACAACCGTAAAATGCTTTTGTTCAATCTGTTGTAAAATACTTTTATAATCTTCATCACCGCTTTGCGCCAATTCTCCGGCTTTAATCAACAAATTGGTAATTCCACCCACGGCAGAGGCGACAACGATTAATTTATTTTCTTTGCTTTTTTCTTTAACAATATGAACAACTTTACGTATATTCCCGGGTGATGCAACCGAAGTACCTCCGAATTTTAGAACAATCATGTTATATTTTTTTAATGTAATTAATAGACTTTTCAGAAAAAAATCAAAAGTAATTTATCGTGCAGAATTAATATAAACTTACCCCCAAAGGGGTTGTAATAGCTAAATATGTAAACAAACAAGTACATAGGAAGGCTTGTTTTTTTGGAATAAAAAATGATATTTTCGCTATTTTTTTCAATTTGCTTATATTTTGTCGGTAAAAGTATCATTAATATGTTAAAATGACAAATTATTTTTCTTTAAAATCATATTGTTGATTTAAAATTATAAAATAATATTTCGCTTTTATGGAAAATAATTTTTAATTTTACCCAAGCATAATTTTGTTTATACTGTTTTTGTTAAGTTTTACGATAAAATTATCCATATTCTTACAGGTATAGTGGTACTCGTTATTGGTTAGTTAGTATTAATTAACACATTTTCATGTAAATATAAGATATTTTTCCATAACATTACTTGATAAAATAAAGGGTTTATAATTATGTAAAGGTTTACCGGAATGAAGAATATTTTAGCAGCTATATCAGGAAGTAAAGAGCATTATAATATAATGCATCGCACTTTAAACATAGTATTAGCTGTTGCTGTTTTAATGTCATTTATATCTTTCATTCTGATATCTTTTTTAAAAATACCTGATAAAATAAGATTTTTACCGATAATAGCTGCTAGTTTTTTTACAATTGCTTATTTTATTTCCTATAAAAGTAAGAGCTTTGTAAAAGTGGTTACTTTTTTAGCCTTTTCAACAATCCTATTTCTCATTCCCTTATCATGGATTTCAAATGAAGGGAGTAGTGGAGGAACGCATTATTTTATATTTTTAATATGCATTGCAATATATACACTCGCCTCAAAAAAAAACAGGGTTTGGTATATAGGGTTATTATTACTGGTAGTATTTGGATTATTTTATTTTGAAGTAAAATTTCCTAATTACATTTATTATTATCCTGATTTATCTAGTAAATATTTTATTTTTTCAATATATGTTACTTTTTCAATGATTATTTCGGTATTTTTTTTAGATATCTATTATAAATACTACCTAACCGTTAATAGAGAATTAAAATACAAAAACAAAGAATTGAAAATGGCTAAAGAACAAATATATGAACAAAAAGAGAAAATCGAGCTTCAATATCAACAATTAAAGGAAAAAGCCGATGAATTGAAAATTGCCAACGAAACCAAAGATAAGTTTTATTCTATAATTGCACATGATTTAAAAAGTCCGTTTAATACCATCATTAATTTCACACAGTTAATTCAAGAATATGCACAAAAAGGAGATTACGAAAGTTTTAAGCAATATTTATGCTTTTTATCGGACAGTAGCGAACAAGTTTATAGTTTATTATTGAATTTACTTGAATGGTCAAAAATTCAATCGAAAGGTATTAATTATTATCCTGAAAAAGTCGATGTACAAATATGTTTATCCTCAGTTTTAAAAATTTTTCAATATACTGCTTTATCAAAAAATATTTCAATAATTAACCAACTTCATGACTGCTTAGTTTTTGCTGATAAAAATATGTTAGAAACCATTTTCAGGAATCTTGTCTCAAATTCTATAAAATTTACAAAAGATGCTAAAATTTACATTTCTAATGAAAAGAAAAACACTTATTGTGTGATAAGAATTAAAGATGAAGGTATTGGAATGGATGAGAAAGAACTTGAAAATATTTTTGATCCAAAAAATGTAAAAAGAGGCACCAATGGAGAAAAAGGAAGTGGTTTGGGTCTAAGCTTGGTTAAAGAATTTATAAAAATCAATAAAGGCGAGTTATTCATTGAATCTAAAAAAGGGAAAGGCAGTTCTTTTAGTTTTACACTTCCTTTATATACAGAAAAATCATTCAATAAGTCCTGAACACTTTCAATTTAAAAGCAATAGTATTTTGATTGCTCTTCATTTAACACGTATTACAAGACTTCTCAAAAAAAGTAGCATAAAATAGCTAACTTAACCTGTTAGTTTCAAAACTTATAAATAGAATAAAAAACCAGAAATTACAAACAGTAAATTAATAAATGAGTTACGAGTTCATTAGATGGAGTTATTATGTGCCCAAATAAACTTTACTTTTTTCCTTTTATTTCAATTTATTGTATTTTCGCTGTCAGAATAAAAACAAAAGAAAATGAAAATATATATTTTGATTCCGGTACTATTATTTTTACTCTATAATTCAGTTTTTGCGCAAGAAAGTATCAAAACTGTTGCTGCCTATAAGCAAAAAGTAAATTTTGAATTTAGTTCGGAATGGCAATATTTATCTACCGACCTGTATTTGCTCAATGCCGATAAATTTTCTTACTTGATTAATCAAATAGCCATGAACTCATCGGGTAAGAAAAAAAAACGCGGAGGAAATGATTATATTCAATCGATTTTTATTCAAGCAACGGTAAAAGATGTGAAATTTTTTGGCGGCGATGTGGTTTATCCAATTTACAGTTTTCAAATCCAAAAAGATGAAAAATATACTACTCAAATAGCTGATAACGCAGGAGTAATTCGTTTAATTGATAATTTGCCTTTAAGTGCTTCAAAAGATTATATTGATGCTGAAATAAACGGCGATATTGTTACCAATAATAATAAAAATAAATTTATATTACTGGTAGCTAAACAAATGCAAAATATTTCACGCTTTTCACAGCCCAATACTGCAGTTTTTGAGCTTATTGGTGAATTGGGCAAATTTTTAGAAAGTAAAACTACCGGAAAACAGTACAAATTCAGTTCAACCATTCGCTTATACGAAGATCAGGATTTTAATCGTCGTTTGCATTCGATTAATATTTTTGTTTTTATTCCTTCATCTTTACAAAAAGTTACGGTAACTACCGGAAATTTAAGTAATTATATAAATTCGGAAAACCCTGTAATTAACCAAAAAAAATTAAGACAATTAATTACTTTCCGAAGGTATCCGATGATGATTGTAGTAAACTACAAATCGCGCTACGAAAGCGAACCGGTTATTGGTGACCAAATTGATTATGAATACATAGCCGAAAGAAAAAGAAAAATGGGCAATGCCTATAAAAATGAACTGATTAATGAACAAACTTATATTTTTGAAAATGAATTAATCAAATATTTGGAACTTTTTGTGCGATTAAAATTAGACATTAATAATTACTCTTTGAATAAACAAAACAAAATAACCGATGATTTTAGAAAAAATATTTTTGTTATTTTACAAGATTACCGTAAAATGCTGGATTATAAAAATTCAAAAGAAAGACAATATTACAACAATTCAGGTTTTAATGATGAATTTAAAGAAAAATACGAAAATATTTTAAATACGGCTAAAATATATCTTGCAGCTGACCAAGATTTAAAAAATATAAAAGAAGTAATGAATATTGTTTACAGAAATTCGGCTACTGATAATATTCAAGCCGATTCTGCAATGTTGGAACATGATTTAAAAATATTGCATTTAATAGATTTTCCGGAAAGCGAAAAACAATCATTAGAAGCACGCTTGGTACAGAAAAACATTGACCAAAGCGAAAAAATTTTGTACAAAACTACCTTTGTTCCATTAATCAATGAATTATACGCACTTCCGTTAGACGATGAAAGTTATAAAAATCAAGCATTCTACAAAAAAATAGCAAATTATACCAATTGTGTATTGTGCCGGCAAAAATTAAATGCAGCAATTAATGATTATACAAATCGCTACAATAATCAACAAAAAAAGCAAGTTTTAGAACTCAATGAACAAGAAAAACAAAGCTCAATGGACTTACTTTTTGATTACGTCAAAAAGAAAAATTGCATTGAAAACAATGTGGCAAATATCACGGAAGATAATAAACCGGAGTTTTATTCGCTATTTGAAGCAGAGTACGACAAATTTAAAGGATATTTATCGGCTTTAAGTGATTTGGTTAAAAGCGATGCTGAAAATATGAGTATTGAAAACATTCAAGAACAAAATGAAACCATGCAAACATTACGAAAAAAAATTAATAAATCATACGAAAATATGAATATAGGATTTTCCGCTTTGTGTAAATGTAAGGAATAAGCCAAGAGCTTAGTGTCAAGTCAAGCATGTTTTAGTCATACCAAGTTTCGTTCTTTTTGCGTAGAACTTTGTTAAAAATTTTGACCATAACAATTGCTATGCTAATAATTTTTGCCTTGTTCTACACAAAAATAACTTTAACTTAT
>JAKIUH010000501.1 GCA_021647685.1 Bacteroidales bacterium | reverse complement strand
TCCAATGATTTCTACTTTATCAATAATGACATTAGCTGAAAATGATAATGAATCACAAGTCTTAGTACTCGGAATTTCTGTAATTGTACTTAACTTGGGAATGTATATTGCAGTACCTGTAATATCTGGTTTTGCAATAAATAAACGCATTAAATCAAGAAATTAATACTTAAAGATTACAGTATATTGAAAAAATAACTGAAATAATATAGGTGAAACATCAAAGAAATTTTTTGTTTCAATTATGTTATTTTTTAAATAAGAAATAATGTATATTTTTATAAAATCTCCTATCATAGGGGAAGATAAAACAATATTAAATAAAATTAAAAACAGAGCATCATGGAAGACTTATTCAAAAAATTTATTTATACCGGTGTAGGTTGGATTTCTGTTACAACCGACCGTTTTAAAAAAGTAATTAATGATTTTATAAGCGATGGTAAAATATCGGAAGAAGAAGGGAAACGTATTATTGATGATTTAATTAAAAACACCGAAACAAAAAAAGATGAGATTGAAACACAGTTTGGAAGTGTTGTTGATAAAATTATTAAATCATTTAGTTTTGCCACAACAGCAGAAGTTGAAGCACTTGAAAAAAAAATAGCTGAATTGGAAGCACTTGTTGCCAAAAAATCAACAGAAAAAACAACTACGAAAACAACTGCAAAAAAAACAACAACAAAACCAAAACCAACAACAAAAAAAACGAGCACGAAAAAAACACAAAAAAAATAATGAGTTGAGTCTGAAAAAGTAGATTTTTTATTAAAATTGAAGTAGTGTGAATTTTGGAAACACTGTTAACTTTCTGTTAATAAAGATTCAAAAATATACGATAACAAGGAGTTTGACAATAGAGAACCTGTTAAGACTGTACTCAGTAATAATTCGCAACGGTAGAATACATCTTTCGTTTGCATCCAGTTTTGTTCTATTGATTGCAAAACTTTTTTAGAATGTGAGCAACGTAAAATATTGCTCACATTCCTATTCATACATGCAACAATATGTGCTTGTTGTCTTAAAAAGAAAATTTTGCTTTGAAAAAACATAAAAAATGTGTACGTTTACAAAGCTGGCTGATTTCTTGCTGCAATAGAGTTTTGCATTATATTCCATACCAATGATACATATAAACCAGACAGTTAAAAATATTACGCGCCTGGGACAGGTAATTAACATCTTAATTAAATATAGCTTTGAAGATGTAATTTCCAGCACGGGATTAAAACGCTTTGTATCCACAAAAAAACAGCTGTCATGGAGACGTCAGGATAAATCAGTCTTTGAATATACGCGTTGGGAACGCATTCGAATGGTAATTGAAGAACTCGGACCTTCATTCATCAAATTAGCCCAGCTACTTTCAAATCGTCCGGACATTTTACCCGAACCCTTGATTTATGAATTTTCAAAACTTCAAAGTCAGGTACCCCCTTTTGATTTAGAAACAGCGAAAAAAATTGTTGAACAAGAAACCGGAAAAAGTATTAATGAGATTTTTACATACTTTGATACCAAAACCATAGGTTCAGCATCAATAGGACAAGTTTACCGGGCAGGTTTAAAAAATGGTACGGATGTAGTTGTTAAAGTACAACGTCCTGATGCCTATAATGCAATCACTACAGATATTTCATTGCTGAAAGATTTTGTCCGGTTAACAGAAAACTATTTTAAAACACTTGGAATTTTAAATCCTCGCGAAATTGTTACGGTTTTTGAGCAAACCATGCTCAATGAATTGGACTATACCATTGAAGCAAGGAACATAATGCACTTTCGCTATATTTTTAAAAATGAAAATAGAATTTATGTCCCTAAACTTTTTAAAAAATATTCTACTTCTAAAATTATCATTACAGAATTTGTAAGCGGCTGTAAAGTAACCGATATTGAACGAATAAAATCATGGGGTGTAGAACCCGAAAAATTGATTAAAAACGGTTTAGACATTTACTTTTCACAGATTTTTGAACACGGTTTCTTTCATGCCGATCCACATCCGGGAAATATTTTAGCACGCCCCGACGGAAAAATTGTATTTATTGATTTTGGGATGGTAGGGAAACTAAACCTGCACGAAAAATACAATTTCTCATCTTTTTTTATAGCAATGGCTAACAGGCAGCCCCGTATTATGGCAAGCCACATGTTAAAATTAGCAGTAAAAGCCGAAGTAGATGATGTTCGTCGTTTAGAGCATGAAATGGAACTCTTGGTGGATGAGTTTATAGCCTATAATTTTGAAAATCGTGATTTAAACGATTTAACCATCCGCTTGCGAAAAATTGTTTACGATTTTAAAATG
>JAKIUH010000500.1 GCA_021647685.1 Bacteroidales bacterium | reverse complement strand
TAATAAACCACTGATTGTTTGCCCTGCGGGATTTGATAAAAATCAATTTAAAGGATATGAAAAGCATACGCATACTACTTCTTTATATTTTATCGGCAGCCTTGAATGGTTACCCAACAGAGAAGGACTTATTTGGTTTATAGAAAATTGCTGGCAGGAATTAAAAACTCAATTTCCCGGAATTAAATTTTATATTGCCGGCAGAAATGCACCGAATGATTTTATAAGCGCAATCAATAAAAAAGACATTATTTTTAATGGCGAAGTTGAGAATGCTTATGATTTCATTAAGGACAAGAGCATAATGCTTGTTCCTTTACTTTCGGGGAGCGGAATGCGTATAAAAATAATTGAAGCTTTTTTTATGAGTAAAGCAGTAGTATCCACAAGCTTGGGAGCTGCCGGAACACAGGGTATTAACGAAGAACATTTATTACTTGCCGATACCGCCGAGGCATTTATTCAACAAATAAGCCGTTTGATTAATAATCCAGGTTTATATAAACAAATTATAGTGAACGCAAAAAAACTGGCAATAAAGAATTTTGACAATGAACAAATAGCCGCCAAACTGCATTTTTTTTATAAAAAGATAACTGACACACGATAAAAAACAATCCAAAATCAGAAATTATCGCCACTTTTCATGATTAAATTCAGAAATTATCGCCTATTTTCATAATTAAATTCAGAAATTATCGCCGCTTTTTCTGATTTAAATCGAAAAATATCGCTTAAAATTTTGATTTAAATTAAGAAATATCGTATCTTTGTGTAAAAAACAATGTATATTAAGCGTGAAATAGAAGAATTTATGAATAAAAACCTGCTGGGGAAAAGAGCTTTCTTGATTATAGGCGCCCGGCAAACAGGTAAGACCACGATTTCAAAAAAAATAATGAAATCAAAATCGAAATCCATCTATTTTAATGCCGATTTTTTGCAAGACCGAGAAATATGGAAGCCCGAATCGGTTGAGTATTTACAATCAATAGTAAAATATTATCAAATTGTAGTTATTGACTAAGCGCAAAATATTAAAGATATCGGGCTGATTATTAAAATACTCATTGATAACTTCCCTGATAAACAAATAATTGCAACAGGCTCATCAAGTTTTGATTTGTTAAATAAAACCGGCGAATCACTTGCCGGCAGAAAATGGGAGGTCAATTTGTTTCCTTTAAGTTATCGTGAAATAGTACATGCCACAACTGCTTTTGAGGCAAAAAAGAACTTGAATTTCTTTTTGTCTTATGGTATGTACCCCGAAGTTTATTTAGATAAAGATAATGCTGAGAATATACTTTTAGAGCTGGTTAACAGTTATTTATTAAAAGATATTTTAATGTGGGCAAATATTAAAAAATCCGATAAATTAATCCGTTTGTTAAAGCTGCTGGCATACCAAATTGGTGAGATGGTATCGTATAATGAATTGGCAAATGAATTGGATATTGATGCGCTTACTGTTGAGAAGTATATTGATTTGCTGGAAAAGAGTTTTGTTGTTTTTCGTTTAAATTCATTTTCACGAAACCTGCGTACCGAATTAAAAAAAAGTAAAAAAATATACTTTTGGGATATTGGAATACGAAATGCCATTATCCGTGATTTTTCTTTTATTGACAACAGGTATGATAAAGGGCATATTTGGGAAAATTTTATTGTTGCAGAGCTGATAAAAAATAGTAAAAACAGTATTAGTAACGAACGTTTTTATTTTTGGCGCACAAAAGATAAAGCCGAAATTGACCTTGTTAAAATCAAAAATAACAAAATTATTGCTTACGAAAT
This sequence comes from Bacteroidales bacterium, assembly GCA_021647685.1. Lineage (GTDB taxonomy): Bacteria > Bacteroidota > Bacteroidia > Bacteroidales > NBLH01 > NBLH01. Next base: position 521 of record JAKIUH010000500.1, on the reverse strand, counting down.
GAAATTGAAAAAGAAATATGTTAAACTTCCCGATAGTTTTGCTACTTATCAACCGGAACTGTTTGAAACAATACATTTTGAAAATTTTGAAAAATTTATAATATAGATGCTCATTTTTGTTGCTAAATTAATATTTTGGTTTTCCTGTATAGCTATAATCTTTCCCTATACCGGCTATCCGCTGTTTTTGCATCTGCGAGCCAAAACCAAAAAGCTTAATTTTGCCGCCTATGATAAAAATGAACTGCCCTTAGTGTCTATTATTATGGCAGTACATAATGAGGAATTTATCATCAGCAATAAAATACAAAGTATTTTAAACAGTAACTATCCAAATCATCTATACGAAATTATTATCGGCTCTGATGCATCAACCGATAATACTAATGCGGTTTTAGATAAGTTTGCATCAAATTACGAACAAATCTCTGTGGAATTTTTCAATAAACGCAGGGGTAAAATTAATATAATCAATAAACTGGTTAAGAAAGCCAAAGCCGACTTGATTCTTTTTACCGATG
>JAKIUH010000092.1 GCA_021647685.1 Bacteroidales bacterium | reverse complement strand
AAATTGTTTCGCGAATTGGTGCTGCCGAAGTTCCAACCGACCCAATGTCTATGGAAGAAGTAGATGTAATTATCAAATTACGCCCCAAAGGTGAATGGAAAGTTGCTGAAAGCAAAGAAGATTTAGCCGGTAAATTTAAAGAAGCACTATCGGTAATCCCTGGCATTGAGTATGAATTTACACAACCCATCGAAATGCGTTTTAATGAATTGATTACTGGGGTTCGTTCGGATATTGCCGTGAAAATTTTTGGCGAAGATTTGGACTACCTGAACCAAAAAGCAGCAGAAATTAAAAATTTGATAGAAAACGTTCCCGGTGCAGCTGATGTTACCATGGAGAAAACCGCCGGCTTGCCTCAAATGATTGTAAAATACAAACGCGATAAAATTGCTTATTACGGATTAAATACGCAAGATTTGAATGTACAACTTACAACAGCTTTTGGAGGAGCTATTGCCGGAAAAATTTTTGAAGGTGAAAAACGTTTTGATATCGCTGTGCGTTTCAACAACAATTTTCGTAAAGATATTGAAAATATTCGTCAAATGAACATATCCTTACCCAACGGCAAGCAAGTACCAATGACCGAAGTGGCTGAAATTAATTACACAACAGGTCCTGCTCGTATTTCGCGTGATAATACCCACCGTAGAGTAGTGGTAAGTATTAATGTACGAAACCGTGATTTGGAAAGCGTAGTGAAAGATATAGAAGCAAAAATCAATAAAAACATAGAATTAGAACCCGGATATTATATTGATTACGGCGGACAGTTTGAAAACCTGAAAAATGCAACCAACCGCCTAATGTTAGCGGTTCCGGTTTCTCTTTTACTTATATTTATATTCTTGCATTTTGCTTTCGGAACCTTTAAAGAAGCTGCTTTAATATTTACCGCAGTGCCTTTATCGGCAGTTGGTGGTGTATTGGCATTGTGGATGCGCGGAATGCCTTTTAGCGTATCGGCGGGTTTCGGATTTATTGCACTGTTTGGTGTTGCTGTGCTAAACGGCATAGTACTTATTGAATACCTTAACGAATTAAAACAAAGTGGAATGAAAGATGTAAAAGCATTAATTATGAAAGCTACTCATGAGCGTTTACGTCCCGTATTGCTTACAGCATCGGCAGCAGCCTTGGGATTTTTGCCTATGGCAATTTCCACTTCGGCAGGTGCAGAAGTACAACGCCCGTTGGCAACAGTGGTAATCGGCGGACTAATTACCTCTACATTACTGACAATGATTGCTTTACCATTACTATATGCAGTACTCATTGATGTAAAGCGCTTACAAGGCTGGCCCTTAAAGCTTATTCGTAAACCATTGATAATTATTATCCCTTTATTTTTAACATTTGGGTATAGTGCTCAGGCTCAAAGTGATACATTGACAATAGAGAAAGCCATAGCGCTTGCCATAAAAAATAATAAAGAACTCAAATCTTATTATTTAACAACAGCACAAAAAAAAGCACTAAATGCCACTGCATTTTCAATAGACCCCACTTCGGTTTATTATGAATACGATGCCAATAATATTGCCGAAAACGGTCATCCGTTGAACGTATTTGGAGTAGAACAAAGCTTTAAATTTCCAACGGTTTATACATCACAAAAAAAAGTAAATAAACTGAAAACAAGCATTAGCGAAACAAAATATCTGCTTAAAAAAACAGAATTATCTAAACAAGTGGCTCAATCATATATGACGGTACAATATCTGTTAAACAAACAATATTATTATCAAAAATTAGACAGTTTTTATACTGATTTATTAAATGCCGTTACACGAAATTATGAATTAGGAGGAGCTACCCAATTAGAAAAATTTAATGTTCAAGCTAAAAAACAAGAAATCAGCATAAAAAACAGACAATTAGTACACGATTTGGAGATAGGAATAAATGCTTTAAAAGCCTTATTGCAAAGCGATACTGCATTTGTAATTGTTTATCAGCCGATGCAAGAGCTTGGAATGATGCAAGATACTGTTTCAAATGAGCAAATATTAAATTTGGGAAAACAATGGGTGGATTTGGAAGATGCACGTTTATCTGCCGAAAAAAATAAATTTTTACCGGATATTAATCTTGGTTTTTTTAGCGGAACCAACAGTTATGCAAATGCCCAACGCTACAACGGCTTTATGTTGGGAGTAGGCATACCGATATTCTTTTTTGACAAAAAAGCACGGGTCAGTGCCGGAAAAATTGCGGTAGAAATTGCCCAAGAACAACAAGCAGGATTGGAAATCAGATACAGGAAAAGAATTAATGAGTTAAATAAACAAGTGCAAAAATACGAAGAAGCCTTAAACTATTATCACAATTTTGGAGAAGATTTGTATGAACAAATGGTTTTAAGCGCCGAAAAAAGTTATAAATCAGGGCAGATAGATATTTTTAAATACCTGCAAAGCCTTGAAGCTGCAATGAACATTAAATTGGATTATCTGTACAATTTATGGCAGAGCAATAACATTATCATCGAACTCAATTATTTTACCTTATAAAGCATTAGCATATTAAATTACAATCAGTTAATTTAAAATTTTTAAAATAAAGAAAATGAAATCAATAACAACCCTTTTTATTCTTACAACAGTTGCAATTTTAATGTCTTCATGCGGAAACAAAGAAAATAGTGAAGAACAAGCAGCAGTGAACGAGCATTTAGTACAAATTAGTAAAGAACAATTTGAAGCGGAAAATATGCAGTTAGGAGACACTAAAATGCATACCTTTAAAAAAGTTTTCAAAACCAATGGAATTGTAACCGCCTCGCCACAATCAAAAGCTGATGTTTATAGTTATTTATCCGGAATTATAAAAAGTATTCAGGTAAATCCCGGCGTTTTTGTACGTAAAGGGCAATTACTTTTAAGTATTGAGAGCAAAGAATTTATCAATCTTCAAAGAGATTATCTTGAAGCACTTGCTCAATTTAAAGCAACCAATGCAGACTACAAAAGAGTAAAAGAACTTTATGATGAAAAGATATCCTCTCAAAAAGAGTATTTTTCCATTGAAAGTAAATACAAAATGTTGCAAGCAAAAATTCAAGCCTTAAAAGCAGAGTTAAAAATTGTAAATGTAAACTTTTCTTCACTTGAAAGTGGAAATATATCTTCGTATTTAAATATTTATGCCCCCATTAAAGGCTATGTAAGCAATTTAAAATGCAATACCGGCGAATTTATTAATTCCGATGTACTAATCATGCAAATTATTGATAACAGTAATTTACAACTCCACTTTTTTGTTTATCAGGAGACTGTAGGAAACCTGCAAATTGGACAAAAAGTAAACATTTACAGCCCAGATAATTCCGGTAAAACCTATTCGGCAAGCATTAATTACATTGGTAAATCTATTGACAAAGAGAGTAAAAGCATTCGATGTATTGCCGAGCCGGAAAATCATTTGAAAAAAATATTTGTGGACGGTATGTATTTTCAGGTTGAAGTAATTACCGACAGTATAATTGCCCCCGCATTACCAAGCGAAGCAATTATAAAGTCAGGTGATGCATATTATGTACTTGTAAAAGAAAAAGAAGATGCAGAAAACTTATATTTCAAAAAGAAATACCTAAAAACGGGAATTAATGATAAAGACTACACGCAAATCATTGATAATAAAAACTTAAATGGAGTTTTAGTAAAAGGAACTTATTATTACAAAAAATAATTGTAACTTATTATAGTTAGCCCTAATCCCTGAACTATCCAAACTATTATTTTTTTTTAGTCCTGAATACTAAAGTTATTTTTTGGGCGTTTGGTTTATATCGTAAACAATAAAAATATTTTAATATGCGAATATTCACTTTGATAACTTTCAGTTTATTATTTAGTGCGCTTGTTAATGCACAAAATTGGCAAACTGATTTAGAAAAAGCAAAAGAAATTGCGAACAATGAAAACAGGAAAATAGTTTTGGTTTTTCAAGGTTCAGATTGGTGTGCTCCATGTATTAAATTAGAACAAAATATCTGGAGTAGTGAAGAATTTAAAAATTATGCAAAAGACCATTTTGTTATGCTTTTGGCTGATTTTCCACGTAAAAAGAAAAATCAGTTACCTAAAGAGCAACAAGAAAAAAACAATTTCCTGGCAGAAAAATACAATCCGCAAGGGTTTTTCCCTTTAATTGTGGTTTTGGATAAAGGCGGTGAAGTTTTAGGATCAACAGGATATAAAAATATTAGCCCGAAAGAATATATCGACTTGTTAAATTCATTTTAATTATTGCATGAGGTTTCTATTGTTAATCATATTAAGCGGATTATTTAGTTCGGTTTCTGCCCAAAAAGTTTATCATCGAAAATTAAAACTAATGGGTAGTCGTTTTGATATTTATGTAGAGCACAAAGATAGCATATCAGCCAATAAATATATTGATACGGCTATTTTTGAAATTTCACGCATCGAAAAAATAATTTCATCATGGGATGAAAACTCAGAAACATCAAAAATTAATCGAAATGCAGGAGTAAAACCTGTAAAAGTGAGCAAAGAGTTGTTTGGATTAATTGAGCGAGCTTTGATTATTTCTAAACTAACTGATGGGGCATTTGATATAAGCTATGCATCAATGGATAAAATATGGAAGTTTGACGGCAGTATGAAAAAGTTTCCATCAAAGGAAGAAATTAGTAAATCAGTAGAAAAGGTAGGTTACCAAAATATTATCATCGACAAAGCTAAACAAACAGTCTTTCTCAAAAAAAAAGGTATGAAAATAGGTTTTGGTGCCATTGGTAAAGGTTTTGCAGCTGATAAAGCTAAAGCTTTATTAATTTCTAAAAATGTTCCTGCCGGAATTATCAATGCATCAGGAGATATGAATACTTGGGGTAAACAGCCCGATGGCAAAGACTGGAATGTTGCAATAACCAACCCTTTTAATAAAAATAAAGCTTTTGCTCTTTTGCCAATCACCAATGGAGCTGTTGTTACATCAGGCAATTATGAAAAGTATGTGATATTTGATGGAAAAAGATACACACACATTATTGACCCACGAACCGGCTATCCGGCAAGCGGAATCATCAGTGCAACCGTTTTTGCAAAAAGTGCAGAACTGGCAGATGCCCTGGCTACTTCCATTTTTGTGATGGGTATTGAAGTGGGCTTAAACCGTATTAATCAGTTACCTAATGTAGAGTGTATCATCATTGATGATGAAGGGAATGTATATACATCGAAAAATATTCAGATTAAAACAGAAAATTTAAAAAAATCATAAAACATTCATCAGTCGGCTGACAGACACAGGAAAACTTAGTAATGCAATCTCATAAGCTTGAAGTAATAATTATTTAACAGGTTAAATAATGTAAGCCTTGATAAGTGGAACTTAAACTTCGCTCTGAGCCTTAGGGCTCATATAGTAATTTAAATAATTAAAAAAACAATTTAAAAATAATCACATGAAACTCAAAATCATTATTGCATTATTTGCCGTAAGTGTATTATCATCATGTCTTACGGTAAAAGAATATGAAAAAGTGTATATTAATGATCCGGATATGGTATTAAAAGCAAGAAAGGCTAAAAAATTTGAAACCACCTTTCAAGTGTACCGTGAAGGAGCCTCCGGTGCGAATGGAGGTAAATCGGGGGGTGGTTGCGGATGCAATTAATATTCCTTAATGTATTCATTCAAAAAATCTAAATTAAACCAAGCTACAAAATCAACTAAACCAAGGTAAAATGGCATAATACTATTTGCCACATTTGTTTAATTTAGAAAATCGTAGATATGAAAAAAATAATCTTACTGATTTTGTTATCACTACATATAGTACTTAGTGCACAAACAAAACAAGACAGTACAAACAAAAATACAAACTATAAAAAAAGAGTACTTGAAAACGTTGAAATTGACTTGCTAACCAGCTACTATACTCAAAACGGCGTAAATGCTGCTGTTACAGGTGGTATTGGCGATGAGAGTTTAGATGATTTTGCAACAAATCTGGTTGTGTCAATTCCATTAAATGATGACGATGTACTTACTATTGACGGAACTATTTCGGCTTATACATCAGCTTCATCAAGTAATTTAAATCCTTTTTCAGGTGCATCATCAGGTGCATCATCAGATTATGATGACGATGACGACGATAAGAAAAAAGCTTTTGTAACCACTACAAATCAAGATGTTACAGGCACTCCATGGGCGGCATCTTCGGGAGCATCCAAAAGTGATGTATGGGTAAGCGGAACTATTGGTTATAGTCATTCATCAGACAACCGAAATAATATTTATACAGCACATGTAAGTTTTGCCAATGAATTTGACTATACTTCTTTTGGTGCAGGATTAGGCTATTCTCGCCTTTTTAATCAAAAAAATACCGAAATCGGCATTAATGCCAGTGTATATCTTGACCAGTGGCGACCAGAATATCCGACAGAGATTCACACCTATGTTCAATATAATGGAAATTTGGACGGAGGTTTCTTTTCCGGTGTTCCAATCTTAGATCAAAACGGTTTGCCCATTGATAAATTAGGAACGGATGTTTGGAATCCTGTAAATATGAATTTAGTTAATAATAACGGAAGAAATACTTATTCTGTGTCTTTAAGTTTTTCACAGATATTGGGTAAAAAAACACAGATTTCTATTTTTGGTGATTTTGTAATGCAAGAAGGTTGGTTAGCAAACCCTATGCAAAGGGTTTATTTCGCAGATAAAGCAAATTATTACATCGGCAATGCAACTGACATTCCAATCTATACGAGCACGGAAAATCAAAGAGTTTTTCAACTTGCCGATGATATTGAGCGTTTGCCGGACACACGTATGAAAATTCCGGTGGGTTTACGTTTTAATCAATACATTAATGAGTTTATAGTGATTCGTACGTATTACCGGTTTTACTATGATGATTGGGGGATTTATTCACACACGGCAAATATTGAAATACCGGTTAAATTAGGCATGAATTTTACAATTTATCCCACCTACCGCTACTATACCCAAACAGCAGCAGACTATTTTGCACCCTACGAAACACATTTATCAACAGAAACTTATTATACTTCGGATTATGATTTGTCTGAGTTTTATTCGAACCAGTTTGGCTTTGGCATTAAATATACCAATATATTAATGAAAAAGCATTTAGGTAAAATTGCCGTTAAGAATATTGATTTGCATTACAACTATTATCAAAGAGACAGTGGATTTGATGCACATATTGTAAGTTTAGGATTTAAATTTGTAATTGAATAAAATTATTTATAAATTTCAGCATCATTAAATAAAAAGTAGTATAATATAAAATTAAGTTTTTAATAATGGTCGATGTGAATAGAGCCAAAAGTTTAAATCATCTAAAGTATGGTAAGTAAGAAAATAGGTTTTACTAAATTAATTATAGGCTTTGTTGTTATTTTATCAATAACATTTTTTTCAGCAATATATAGTTCACTGACTATTAGAAGTAATTCTAAAACCATTTTGCATATCAATAATGATATTTATCCTTTTATGGATAAACTGGCAAAATTTGAACAAATTACGCTTAATTCTAAAATGCTTATAACAAACTGGGTATATCTACAATATAATACCGATGATAAAAAAGCATTAAAAAAACTTATAGCAGAAGACTATCCGAAAATAAAAAAAGAAATATTATCTTCTTTAAATACTGCCGGACATGAAGATAATCGAGCAGAGCTCATAAATATATTTAATCTTATGGACAGTCTCTTGCTTATTGAAAAAGATATAATGCAAACATTAGTAACATTTGAAGACTATCAGAACCCGATTAAAGTATTTGAGGGAGAAGAGATTATTGAAAACCAAGTAATTCCTTTGAGTAAACAAATAAAAGACTTGACCGAAAAATTTATTTTACATACCCAAAAAGAAAATGATATCATTAGAGGAAAAATGCTGCACTCTTTAAGTAAATTGGAAAAAACAGCTTTTATTTTTGGGTTTGGTATGTTTATAATCATATTATTTTCGGTAATTTACATACAAAGAAATATTACAGTTCCCATATTAAAAGTTCATAATATATTAATAAAACTCAGTAGAGGGGAAATTGTTAAACAAAAAGTTGATAAAGCAGAAGATGTAATTGCCCACATGGCTGATGCATTGAATAAATTATCGGGAAACTTAAATCAAATTGCTATAAGTGCATCAAAAATAGGACAAGGGAAATTTGATACAAAAATTCAACCTTTAAGTGAAAATGATGTTTTAGGAAATGCCATTTTAGAAATGAAAAACAGCTTAAAGGAATACTCCGAAGAAATGGAATCAAAAGTTAAAGAACGAACAATTGAAATAAGAAAGCAAAAAGACATAATTGAAGCAAAAAACAAAGATATTACTGCAAGTATTAGTTATGCAGAAAGAATACAAACAGCAAGCCTTCCGTCTATTGAAATCATTGAAAAAGAACTAAACGAATACTTTATATTGTTCAAACCCAAAGATATTGTTAGTGGTGATTTCTATTGGTTTACAAAAATAGATGATCTATTCATTATTGCTGCTATTGATTGTACGGGACATGGAGTACCCGGAGCATTTATGAGCTTGGTCGGATTAAATCTTTTAGCAGCAATTGTAATGGAAAATAAAATAACCCAACCTCAAATGATTCTTGAAGAACTTCATAAACGGGTTCAATCAGCATTAAGACAATCAGATACTGCCAACCAGGATGGAATGGATGCGGCAATATGTGTAATTGATAAGGAAAAAAACATTGTTGAATTTTCAGGAGCAAGAAACCCTTTAATCTATATACAAGATAAGCAATTATTTAAAGTAAAAGGTGACAGAAAAAGTGTTGGTGGTAATCAATCAGCGGCAAAATATTTCACAAAACATACCATAAATATAAAGAGTCCTACATCATTTTATTTATTTTCTGATGGTTATCAAGACCAGTTTGGAGGACCTAATAATCGAAAATTTATGGTAAAAAATATGTACAAGATGTTTATGGAAAATAACCATTTACCGATGAAAGAACAAAAAGAAATATATAATAATACTATTGAAAGCTGGATGTCTATTACAGACCAAATAGATGATATTTTACTAATGGGCTTTAAACTATAATTTAAGCTTTACCTTAAATTTTTAAAACATCCAAGCACAGGAAAGTATGAACAAAATTAAATAAGTAAGCCCTTAATTAAGGGATGTTATATATGGCAAATAAAAATAACTAAAAAATAAACTTATGAAACATTTTATATTAATATTAATTTTATTCGTTAGTTACATAAATATTAATGCACAACAAGATACACTACTCGATGAATTTTCAACAAATATTTTAAATGAAGAAAAAACAAACAAGGGCGCAGAAGGTTCTTTTGGAAAAAGCCTTTCACAACTAAGCAGTTTTGTTAGTCTTAATGGATATGCCACCAATGAGTTTTTGTTTTATGAAAACGGTGTGAATACTTTTAATCAGCATTATTTCAATCTTTTAGCCAGTGCAGAAATCTCAAATCATATTTTTGCTGAAATTCAATTAGAGTATGAATATGCCGGAAGTTCACTGGAAGCACGCTATGCACAAATTGACTATAAATTTAACGACTTGTTTATATTACGTTCGGGTAAATTTCTTGTTCCCGCAGGTGAATACAACGAATATCTTTATCCTGAATTTATATCCAAAACAACCAATAGAGCTTTTGTCAATTTATATATAATCCCAGTGTCATGGGGTGATGTGGGTGTGCAATTGCGTGGACAATTAAAATTAAATAAAAACAGTAAATTCAGACCATTTTATTCTTTTTATGTTATAAATGGTCTTAAAAGTATGGATGGCAGCACAGATATAAGAAATATGCGCGGTAATTTTTTAGATACTTTAAGTGGAACACTTGCCTATGGTGGTAACTTAGGTGCAGAAATTGGTGATTTTTTTAATTTTCAGTTTAATTATTATAAAGGTGATTATGATCCCAATGGAGAATTGGATTTGTCTTTATTTGGAAGTTCCTTAGGCTTTGATAATAATAAATTAAGTTTTTATGCAGCATTTCATGCAGCTAAACAAGAAGTAATTTTAAATGGTCAAGATAATGAATTATTTAAATACGGCTTTTATGCATTAGCTGCCTACAAATATAAAAATTTTGAACCGGTTATCCGCTATGACCAAATCAGGTTAGACGGATTAGATACAGATGATAAAGACAGGTGGACTTTTGGATTAAATTATCATTTTTATGAAAACTGTGTTATAAAAGTTAATTATGAATTAATAAAAAATAAAGGTGTTGATTTGGAAGATAATTTATTTTCAATACAATTAGCTGTAGGATTTTAACAAAAACCATTTATGAGCTATAAATATAAAATACTTATTTTATTTTCGTTTGTATTTTTGTTTCAAACAACAAATGCTCAAAATACAAAAGACTATTATCAAGCATTATTTTTATTGAAGTTTATCAAATATACAAATTGGACAAATCAACCACAATATTATTCGATTGGTATTGTTGGAAACTCTCCGGTTATCCCTTATCTTAAAAGTTTAATAAAAAATAAAAGAATTAACGGCAAACCGGTAATCCTGTCAAAAGTCAGTTCATACTCCAATATTGATAAATACTCATTATTATACATCCCTAAAAGCCAAAATTCAAAGTTTAGAGTAATCAGTTCGATAACAAAAAACAAAAGTGTTCTTATTGTTACCGAAGACAGTAGGTTAATATATTACAAAGCAGCCATAAGTTTTTACGAACGAAATAAAACGTTACTGTTCCACATAAACCCAAAAGTAATAAGCGAAAGAAAAATGCAAGTGAGCAATCGCTTATTAGCTGTTGGACATATAGTAAAGAAATAAACAGAAAATGACTATTTTACCTGTTTATAATGTGTTGCTTATTCTCAGCAAAGCAATAGTACAAAAATCATGTACCAGATAAATTGTTCATATCAACTTATTAAAGACAAGATAAATGCAGAAAATTACACACCACAAAAGAAAACATCATAAACAACTATCAGTCAAGCTATTTTAAAGCAAGCTTACTATTACGATTATAAGTATGTTATAAAATATTTAACAAAAATTTTGCAAGTTAGTGAATATTAACTATCTTTGTATCGTATTAAAAAGTCAATATTATGACAAAACGGCAAATTGAAATAATAAGAAAATCAATTAATATAATTGCTCACAAAGGGATTCAGGGATTAACCATGAAAAAATTGGCCGAAGAAATTGGAATTTCAGAAGCAGCAATTTACCGGCACTTTAAAAGCAAAACGGATATTTTGCTGGCAATTTTGAAAAACTTTGAAAATATGTCGGTATTCATGGAAGAAAGCCTAGTAAGCATCAATGAAGATCCTTTTAAAAAAATTGGTTTGCTGTTTACCAATATTATTGAAATTTTCTCAAAAGAACCTTCGCATATTTCTGTGATATTTTCAGAAGAAATTTTTAAAAGTGAAGCAGTTCTACGAAAAAAGATTCGAAAAATCATGGAACAAAAAGAACAGGCTGTTGAAAATATTATACTTGAAGGTCAAAATAAAGGAGAAATCCGAAACGACCTTGATAATAAAAATTCGGCTTTAATTGTGATGGGAACATTCCGGTATATGATAAAACAAATGGATTTAAAAGGTAAACATGAAAATTTATTGGAAGAACAAGAAAAACTGGTTAAAGATTTAAAAATATTATTTAAACCGGTTTGATTTTTTTTATATAATCAGTTAGTTAATGTTCACTATTACAAGTTTATAAAATAAAACAATATGAAGGCAAATAATTCTTGGGAATTAATAAAAAAAAGTGCTTACGGAGTGTTAAATCCATTAATAAAACTATTGGTAAAAACAGGAATAACACCCAACGCCATAACTATAATAGGTTTTCTTATAACCATAGCCTCTACAGTAATATTAATAGTGGGTGCCGAATATGG